>NZ_BAAGIR010000282.1:0-962 GCF_054658155.1 Alkalibacterium sp. m-11 | reverse complement strand
AAAATTCTGGAAAAAGTCATCCGCTGCGCCAGCATTTGACTTTTTTGTAAATTTTGATGAGAACTACTTGTGATTTAGTTAACAAATATGAAATTCGGTAAGAATATAATTTTATGCAACACTAGTGAAAGAAAATATAACAATATTTAAAAACAGCCTCTGAAATTAGAGGTATGAATTATTCAGGACAGTATTAACTAATTTAAGTTTAAAAATAATGGTAAAAGCCATTTTCTATATACATCGATACATATATAGACTGCAAATTATTATCATCACTTGTGATACGGCTCCCCGTATCAATGGTAACCGTGGTAATTAAAATTAACCCTAATCTAATCCTGAATAAAGCTGGAAGATCTCTATAAAATATATCAGTGGCAACTGAATACATTTTACACAAATGTATTCAGTTGCTACTATTTTTTTTACTTTAATCATAATTCAATAAAAATTTTTAATTAAACTCTCATTTTTCTACATTAAACGAACAACTATATTAGAAAACAAATAATAAACAGTTAATAATTCATTAAAATTTGAATGTTGTAACAACAACTTCAGTAATCGCTTACAGTATGTTGGGTTGTATAAACCCGATGAGAATAGACTTTCATGAAAATAAAAGAGTCAAAAGATTCTTGACTCTTTTATTGAAATATTCTAATATATCTATAATACTTTACTCATTTCCAAAATCAGAAAGGGGAAAACAAATTGAAAAAAACTACAAAACGAAATCTGTTTGCAATTGTTATGGCTTTATCTTTATTTTTAGTAGCATGTAGCACAAGTTCCAATGGTAATGGAAATAATGCAGATACCGAGGATTTAAAACTCAAGTTTTGCAGTTAAAAAATAGCCTTTGACCCTTGGTGTCATTGACTTGGTACCGATTATTATGCCGCTTTTGATATTTGATTCAGCTGATTTTCTTTTAAAAATGGCTTGAAGAGTTCCGG
>NZ_BAAGIR010000281.1:0-977 GCF_054658155.1 Alkalibacterium sp. m-11 | reverse complement strand
TTTGACGGGTGGGATTCTTGAGTGCTTGTACGAACGCAGTCCATTTCTGTTTTGTTCAAGCCTCAAGGTGAGGGCATCTCATTGCCCCTCCTAAGACAGTGCATATAGCATCTTAGGCTGGTTAACTGTGACCGTCAACCACAGGTGCATAGCGAATATTCATTGCACCAACGATATCCCTGTGTTTTTTAAATCCACAACTACACCGATACTTTCGGTCCTTTGCTTTATTCCTTTCGGTACATTTCGGGCAGGTTTGGCTGGTATGTGCAGGGTTCACATACTCCACTTGTATGCCTTCCAATGTTGCTTTGTATTCAATGAATGTCGCTAATCGGTAGAAGGACCAAGTGTGCAAATTCTTTTCGTTTTTACGGCTTGTTCTTGCCGTCTGCCGGATATTCGCCAGTTTTTCCAAGCGAATGACAGAAATGTGGTTATCTTTTGCAAAATCAATGATTTGACGACTAACCTTGTGGTCTTGGTCTTTCATCCATCGTTGTTCTTTGTCTTTTGAGTGGCGGATGGCATTCAGCTTCTTTCGTTCCCCAAGTGCTTTTCTTTCCGAACGAAATTGTCGTTTCATATATTTGTTTCGCCGTCCGTTTCCGAAAAAGCGCACTTGTTCGTCATCGGTGACTGCCACAGCTGGGACTTTGAGTCCTAAATCCACGCCCATGACTTTCGTGCCTGTTTTCTCGGTGGTGGAGATTGTCACAGCGATTTGCGCTATCCATTTATTTGACTTTTTGGTGACACGTAGTGTCCCTAATTTGTGTTTTAGCAAATCAAAATTTCTATTCTTCTTATCCACCATTAAAGCCCGGATAGGCGTTTTCTTTGCCTTCCCATCAATCATGATCGGCATTGAAATGTAGCGGAAGTCGAAAGAGTAGTTTTGGTTGTTCCAAACACAATGAGGCTTTTTAAGCAGAGGCACTGTTTCAAACTTCTTTTTCTTCCCTTTCTTAAACACA
>NZ_BAAGIR010000280.1:0-981 GCF_054658155.1 Alkalibacterium sp. m-11 | reverse complement strand
CTCTGATATCTCTTCTCATTCCTATTCCACTCCAATTCTATAGGGGATAAGAAGAGTATATAAAAAATGTAGGAAAACCAACAATTTTACATTGTCATTTTCCTACATTTTATAACTGTTCTTTACATACTGTCTGAATACTTTTATTTAACTAGAATAAATCATGAGAATACTTTTAGTGGACGAAGGCTGGTTTAATATTATCATTCTTTGAATTTACCCAAAATTTTACGGTTTCATAGATAATAACAAAAGCCCGAGGTATTCACATGTGGAAAACATGGGAGCCTCGGGCTTTTAAACTATCCACAGCGTAAATCTGTGGACTAATTTCGTCCTGTTGCATGGTATAATTGAATCACCCCAAAACAAAAATACAGAACAGGAACTGAGGTTATTTTACCATGAATTCTAATGAAGTGCAGATGTTACTTGATTTGCTCGGCGAGTAACATCTGTTTGATCAAAATAAAACTGTCCGTAAAAGGGCATGGGATTTCCCCCAATATCGATAGTTTTTGATTCGTAAGAAGCATAACTTACTGTTAGAGCTTCACCACATATTATTGATAGTAAATTACGGATTTTAAAAATATCTTGTTGAATTTTTATAATACTTTTCTTTTCAGAATATTGCAATTCGAAGTATGGGTGCGTTCTCAAAGTAATTACCAGCCCATTTTCTGGAGTTATTTCTGATTGGTCAGGCGATCTATATTTTTCAGTTAGTGTTGCTTCTAAGCAGTCAATGTTATGTGTCTTTGATTCTATAGAGTCTTTAATAAGAGATTCTGTTTCTCAGTCTGTTTTCCAAGTACTTTTACCAAAAAATAATGGTAGCAGGTCGAAAGAAAGTAAGCGATGAATAGCTAGGTACCTTCGAGTCCTCGCGACCTCCTGTTAAACTTAAGATATCATAAGTACACAGGAGGTTTTTCAATTTGGAAAAGAATAAACAATCTATCATACCGGTGACCCTGC
>NZ_BAAGIR010000279.1:0-984 GCF_054658155.1 Alkalibacterium sp. m-11 | reverse complement strand
CTAATCCACAACTGAATAACCCTAAAAATTTCTGGAAAAAGTCATCCCTTGCGCCAGCAATTGACTTTTTTGGAAATTTTAACGAAAAATACTTGTGATGAAAGTAACAATGTGTGAAAATCATTTATTCTAAGTTTTATGCAACACTAGTGATCTGTGATATTTAAAGTACTAGCCGGAATGTTTATTTTTATAATAGTAGTCGGCCTTTATGTTACTCTTTTCAGAGCTAATGGTTCATTACAATTTGAACCTGCCGGCTTTACCTTTTTTCAATTTCAAAGAAATCCTATTACCGATGAGGTATTGGAGCGTGCTGCTTTATTTGCTGTTCCAATATTCTCGCTTATCCATGTTTATGTATTACTGAAAGGAAGTCAGCTTTTCGACAAACTCTATGAAGGATATACACCCTTCTCTCCAGATGAACTTAAAGAAGATAAGTTATATCATGATCGGATTTGATGCTGTCACCCCTATCATCTATTCCGGTTTAGTAACTCTTCTTGCAGAAGATGCAAGCTACTTCTTCTTCTCTCTAAGCAGTTACTTTGTGATCGGACTGATCCTCTACGTTGCTGCTGAAATATTTAATTATGGTATCGAACTACAGACACTATCAGATGAGACAGTTTAAAGGAGGTTTTATTTCATGCCAATTATAGTTAGATTAGACCGAGTTATGGCTGACCGGAAAATTCTCCTTAAGGATCTGGCAGAAGAAGTCGGTATCTCCAACGTGAATTTATCCAAGCTGAAGACAGGAAAGGCTGCAGCTGTCCGTTTCTCGACTCTAGAGGCACTATGCAAAGCGCTGAACTGTCAGCCTGGTGATATCCTGGAATATGAAAGTAATGAACTATGTGTAAAATAGTTGTCGGAAAGTAAAATAGTAGGGCAAGAAATTAAAGTAGACAAAAAGAAAGAAGACCCTTAATCTAGAGATAACCACAAATCCAGAAAAGAGGTCTTCTTATGAATCAA
>NZ_BAAGIR010000278.1:0-1038 GCF_054658155.1 Alkalibacterium sp. m-11 | reverse complement strand
ATCTAAATGATGGAGATAAACATTGGCTAATAGAGGAGATAATGGACCACCTTGTGGTGTCCCCATATCTGTTTTAACATAAAAGTCTTGGTCTAAAATACCCGATTTGAGGAAGTTCCAAATTAATTTTAGAACGATTTTGTCTTGTATATAGTATTCCAGATAATTTCGTAACTTTTGATGATTAATTGTATCGAAATAATTCTTTAAATCACAATCTACCGCAATACGATAACCTTCCTCATAATATTGTTGTACTTGTTCAATTGCTTGATGGGCGTTTCGACCTTTTCGAAAGCCATAACTATAGTCAGAAAAGTGGGGGTCAATAATGGGGGCTATAACTTGTAGAATAGCCTGTTGGACAACTCTGTCTCTTATACAGGGAATACCTAGAAGTCGCTTCCCTCCATTTGCCTTTGGAATTTCCACTCGCCTAACCGGTTGAGGCATATATGTGCCTTCCTTTAGTTTTCGAATGATATGTGAACCAAATTCTGCCATGTGTGCATCTAGTTCATCGACAGTCATGCCGTCTACACCTGGCTTGCCTTTGTTCTTTTTAACTTTCTTGATGGCAAGCTTTATATTCTTTCTATCGACTACTCGATCGATTAATGAGATATCATTTTGTCTATTCATTTCTGTGTTACGCCCCTACGCACTCCTACATATTCTTTTGCTTCCAGCGTATCCTTTTGTAGGTAGCCATCTCTCTGAACTTAATCACGATGTTTTCTGCGATACTGATGGCGTGTACACCTCCTTGATTTTCAAAATTATTATTGTTCAGTCCTTCCTAACTTTCGTTAGTACTATGACGTCTGTTCCTGCGATTACTCGTCACAAAAAAATTGGCTGACTTCTCTTCCTCCAGTTTTCCATCACTGAAAAAGTTTGATATAAAGAAAGAGACCTCCCCGGGTAAGAACGACAACCTTCTGCTCATGTCACTGCTCCATTTACTGTACAGGATTCGGGCAGTATCGGACTTCACTTTGTTTCGCAAGCTCATCCGTCCTGATTCAGCCTTTGTAT
>NZ_BAAGIR010000277.1:0-1060 GCF_054658155.1 Alkalibacterium sp. m-11 | reverse complement strand
GCTGTTGGTACTTCAATTATAGCCGGTGGGGCTCATTTTGTCTTTAAAAAAGAAACATCCCTCGACCATTTTTTCTCAAAATCGGTCGAGGGATGTATTCATTTTAGGGGAGTTTTTTCCCAGCCCCGAAAGATCAGACAAAGAAATCTATCGTAAAGGTGACAAAGTCATTATAAAATTTGATTCATCGTTCTCAAAAGCTAATATTTTAAACGAAGCCTTAAACCAGTCAAGAATTGAAGAGACTGGACTTAACATTCCCAAATTACATGAAGTCCGATTGCTAGATGATGACCAAATGATTGTGATGGATTATGTACCAGGCAACACTTTGCAAGAATTAATGGATGAAAATCCAGAAAAAATGGATGAATACTTAGAGCTATTTGTTGATTTACAAATAGCCATCCATCAAGAAAGAGCTCCTCTACTAAATGAGATGCATAGTAAAATGAGTCGAAAAATTGCGAATAGCGGTTTAAACGCAACCATTCGTTATGAATTAGATAGTCGGTTAGCAGGGATGCCTGTTCATAATAAAGTTTGTCATGGTGATTTCAATCCAACAAACATTATTATTACAGATGATGAAGAGGCTTACGTCCTTGACTGGTCTCACGTGACTCAAGGAAATGGTTCACATGATGCTGCCACTACGTATCTCGACTTTTATTTAAAAGGCGAGAAAGAATTAGCAGAAAAATACATCAAACTATATGCTGAAAAAACAAATACCGCTCTTCAATATATTTTGAAGTGGTGCCCAATTGTTGCTGCTGAGCAATTAGCTAAGGGAATTAAAGAAAATGAAGAATTCTTAATGCGATGGGTCGATGTTGTAGAATACGAATAAAAAATAAAAATAAAAGAGGACTAGATTCAATTGAACTGCTCCCTGTCAAGTAGACAGGTAAAAAAAAACACCTATGGATTTTTAAACTGGACCCTATAGAATAGACACGGATAAAAAACCCTTATTCGTTCTCTATTTTATAGGGTTCTTTATTGTATAATGAACCCAACTATATGAGTTCAAAGGAGAGCGTTGACATGGGAAGAA
>NZ_BAAGIR010000276.1:0-1090 GCF_054658155.1 Alkalibacterium sp. m-11 | reverse complement strand
GGGATAGTTTGGTAGTCGGATACCTACTATTTTACCGATAAATGAGGGAGGGGCAAGTGTTTTTTGTCTTTTCCTTGATAGAACAACGGTTATAGACCTTTAAGAACAAAAAAATTTGACAGTAACATCAAGTTGTTGGAGGGGAAAAAGATGAAAATCATTAAAGATTATGTCGATCAAGTGTTTAAAACAGTACCGATCACTGAGGAAACGAATCAGTTAAGGACAGATATTCTAGCGAATATGGAGGATAAGTATAATGAACTGATTGATGCGGGGGCTTCTGAACATGAGGCTATCGGTGTCGTCATTGCTGAGTTTGGAAATATTGAAGAGCTATTAGAAGAAATGGGCATATCTAGACTGTCTAAAGAAAGACGGGAGCAATATCCTACAATGGAGCAAGAAGGCATCGACTATTTTCTTCAGACAAAAGGGACGATTGGCCTGAGAATCGGTCTAGGCATATTATCTATACTTGCAGGGGTCGGAGGGTTAATTGCCTTACTGGGACTGCAGAACTTCTTTCAGGCGGCACCTCTGATCGGACTTGTATTCTTACTGGCATTTCTGGTCGCCGGTATTGCACTCTTTATTCTTGAAGGAATGCGGGCAGCTGACTTGAAAGCTTATCATAAACCTTTTGTTCTATTGCCTGATTTAAGAGAACACTTAGAAGAACAGCAGAAAGCCTATAAGAAATCACTTGCCATCAGTATTGTATTAGGTGTGTCGCTTTGTATTCTGTCATTAACTCCAATGCTTCTAGGGGTTATGACCAATCTGATTCCAGTCTTAGTCGGTGTGGGACTGATGCTCGTACTGATCGGGACGGGCATTGTCTGCTTTACCTATAGCGGCAATGTATACAACGCCTATACCATACTGCTGACTAATGGAAAAGACCCGAACAGCTTCGAAGAGGAAGTTAAAGCGGAAGCCAGAAGGAAACGCATCGACTATATAACTCAAGTTTCGCACCCTAATAAATGCTTCACAATCCTATCGGATTAACCCTCACCAAAGAAATTACGCAGCAATTTGTTCTTGGTTTGACTGATTTCCAATCAAAATTTCTTTGAATGCCGCC
>NZ_BAAGIR010000275.1:0-1090 GCF_054658155.1 Alkalibacterium sp. m-11 | reverse complement strand
GAGGTCATAGTAGGGAAAATGTACCGAAGGACCGAACAGTATCAATACTTTGAAGATTGGAGGTTAGGCATTATGACAAACGCAGAAAACAACCACAAGGTTGGCAAGCTACAAAGGGATAAGCTGGAAGCGAAAGAGTATGTAGATGTGCGGAGTAATCGCCTAGGTGAACATAAAGACAAGTATGGTGAGTCTCTTATGAGTCTCGTTGTAAGTAAGAAGAATCTATTCACAGCAGCTAAAGTCGTCAGACGAAATAAAGGAGCTGCTGGAGTAGACGGAATGACAGTTAGCGAGGTGGAAAGTCATATATTAGAAGTTTATCCTTATCTGAGGAAGAAACTTCTAGACGGTTCGTATAGACCTCAACCTGTAAGACGGGTAGAAATTCCAAAAGCTAACGGTGGGATACGCAAACTAGGTATTCCCGTCGTGCGGGACCGAGTGGTCCAGCAAGCTATCAGACAAGTGATAGAGCCTATCATTGATAAACATTTTCTCCCACACAGTCATGGGTTCCGTAAAGGGAAAAGCAATCATACAGCTTTGAAAGAGTGTGTCGACTATTATCAGCAAGGCTATAAAGTAGCTGTCGATTGTGACTTGAAACAGTGCTTTGATACACTCAATCATGATAAGCTGATGTACTATCTCGAACAGTATATACAGGATAAGATGATTCTAAAAATTATCCGTAAGTTCTTACAGAGCGGTGTCATAGATCTGTCTGGCGAATTCGTAGAAAGTAACACAGGCGCACCACAAGGTGGCGTGATTTCGCCCCTACTCAGTAACGTATACTTACATGAACTGGATAAAGAAATGAAGCAGAGAGGGCACCTTTTCGTCCGGTTCGCTGATGACTTCGTCATCTTTGTGAAGTCAAAACGAGCCGGTGAACGTGTGCTCCAAAGTATCACTCGCTTCATTGAAAAAGACCTGAAATTAACTGTCAACCAAGAGAAAAGTAAAGTGGGTTCCCCAACACGTTTAAAGTTCTTGGGTTGTCTGATAACCACAGTGAATGGGGTCTGTCGTTACAGACCTTCGAAAGAAGCCAAAGCGAAATTCATGCGTACCTTGAAACGCT
>NZ_BAAGIR010000274.1:0-1098 GCF_054658155.1 Alkalibacterium sp. m-11 | reverse complement strand
GCTCATTGTATTACTTGTGAGTTAACCATGTTAACTCGTTTGTTGCCTTCGACTCCAAAAGAATCGAAGACCCCTGCACATTTGGTTGTTTCTACTTTGTTCAGTTTTCAAAGATCTATCTCGTTCAATTTTTGTTGTTTGTCTTTCGCAACAACTTTTATATCATACCATGTCGCTGTCTAAGCGTCAACCTTTTTTGAAATATTTTTGTTTATTTCTTCGAAGTTGAAAGCGTTACCTTTACTCGTATGACAACTATTTTAGTATAACTTATCGTCAATTACTTGTCAACGATTATTTCACTTTTTTTGTGTTGCCTTTACACATAAGTGTTTTGCAGCAACGAAATTAATAATAACAGGTATTTGGATCATCGTCAATACTTTTCAGTATCTTTTTTCACTTTCCATTCATAAAGGTTATAATCCTGCAGGCCTTCTCCGTTATCATAGTCATGGACTGTTTTTACATATTCAAATTCGTTCGCCTGATAAAATGAGTTTAAGTTTGGATTGCCTGCAATGCAGTCCAGCCTTATTCCTTGTTTCCCACTCTCTTTCGCAATCAACTGAGCTGCCTCCAGTAGAAATTTTCCTCTATTTTTTCCATGCTGGTCACTATCGAGTGCTATTCTGTGAAGGTAAAGATACTTCCTACTTTTCTCTTCTCCCCATAAGTCTATATCCCACGGTGTCTGCTTATCCCAGAGAGCAAACGTGCCTAATATACTTTTGTCCTTATAGGCTAGATAGACCTCTTTTCTCTCTACCGCTGCCTGAATATTATGTACATCCTCTCCTTTAAGCAGACCGGCCCATTGTTCAGATCCTTTATGGTTCAGCCACACTGCTGTACTGTGCAGGATCTTTTTAATCTTTGCTATATCAGAAACTTCTGCTTCTTTAACTATGATCTGATTCATTTCTACTCCCCCTATAGCTAATAACATACCCTATTTTCGTTTAAAGGAAATCGAGTAGGAGATAAATGATTAATTCATTTATCGTCCTCTCACACCACCGTACGTACGGTTCCGTATACGGCGGTTCAATATCTTAAGTAAGCAGACTCTGCCAGGTCTCGTAGTGAAACTACGTT
>NZ_BAAGIR010000273.1:0-1143 GCF_054658155.1 Alkalibacterium sp. m-11 | reverse complement strand
CTCAAGTTTCGCACCCTAATCAGACCTTGGAAAGCCTATCGGCTTAAGGTTAATCAACGAGATCAAACAGTGCTGTATGCCTGATTGGGCTGGTTTCCAGATAAAATTTCTTTAAATGAAGTCGGTAATGTCTCAATTAATTGATCCAGCACCTTCGTCACCTGTTGTTCAGATAGTACAAATTCACCTTCTAACAGCTCTTTTAACGCATGCAATAAAAGAGAGAGGGATTTTGTGAAGCGAATATTTTCGAGTTCATCGCATTCCATATAAAACAGATCTCCGATCGTTCGTGGATCCTGTTCATTTCGTGAAGCAAGGGCGAAGAATATATAGCGCATAAAGACAATAGTAGTGTGAGCGATCATGATATCATACTTTCGTCCGTATACTTCTTTTCCGAGCTGCAGGTAGGATTTACAGTATTTAAAGAACGTTTCAATGTCCCACCGTTTGCCATATAAACGAATAATTTCTTCATTTTCCAGTTCAGTGTCGGTAGAAAGTAACGCTAACCAATTACGCTTACCTTTACTATTGCGGTTTTTAACAAATATAATTTTGGCATGAATCTCATCACCCTTATCATTTAGCCCAAGGCTAACGATTGCTTCTGCTTTGATAATGGCGCGTCCCCGTTTTTTCTTCAAATGGGCATAGAGCTCTTTAAGGGTATAGCGCTGTCCTTGATAGCCGTAGGTTGCACGCATGGGTTTGATCATGCAGATGACCTGTAAGGGATAGTCTGTTACAACTTGCTTAATGACTGCAGCGTGACCAAACCAGCTATCAAAGAGAATCGTGTTTGCCTTTAAACGGTTTAAAGGTAGAGCATTTAGTAAATCAAACATTGTTTCTGTTGCTTTCTTTTGAGCTTCTTGACGGCGTTTATATCCAACGGTCCGTTTGTCTACTCGCTCATCTGCTTCACTTAAGCGATTGGCTTTCTTTTTGGAGCTGAGAAAAGATTTTGCCAACGGAATAAAGGTGAAACCATCACTCCAACCTAGAGTCAACATACGAAAGCCTTTCATATATTTTCCGCTCGCATGATCATAGTTTTTAGCTAACAACTCGACTTTTTTGCTTCGATTACGGCTAAACATGGAATCATCCAGAATAAGTACCCGTTCATTGTCCTCT
>NZ_BAAGIR010000272.1:0-1168 GCF_054658155.1 Alkalibacterium sp. m-11 | reverse complement strand
AGTCCAATGGGACAACTGAAGAAAATGTTTGGGTAATGAAACACACAGAATGAGCCATTTTAATATTAAAATTGAAGAGTTACCATCTCTAGAAAAAAAGTTTCCGCCAAAGTCTTGACACATACTTCAAGAGGGAGAAAGTGGACAAGATTTTTTAAGAGGTGTATGATTGAAGTAAGGAAATATGAAAAATAGACAGGAAAAATTAATAAGAATATTAGGAGGAAACGGAATGGCAAAAAAAGAAATTATGCTGGTATGTGCTGCTGGAATGAGTACAAGCATGCTGGTATCTAAAATGCAGAAATCCGCGGAAGACAGAGGTCTGGAAGTGGAGATTTTTGCTGTGTCTGCAAATGAAGCTGATTCCAAGATAGAAACTCAAGCTATCGACGTCATGATGCTTGGGCCTCAAGTCCGTTACATGAAAGGTAAATTTGAGGAAAAGGCTAATGAACAGGGCATTACCATTGATGTCATCAACATGCAGGATTACGGTATGATGAATGGAGAAAAAGTCCTTGACCGCGCGCTGGAACTGATGGATTAACGATCCAGAATGACCTGGGAGGGAGCAGTCATGAGTGAAGAAAACAGAGAGTTAATGGAAGTGATCATGGCACTAATCATGCACGGGGGAGATGCCAGAAGCAGTTCGATGGAAGCAATCCATGCCGCCAAGAAGAGTCAGTTTGATCTAGCACAGGAGAAGCTGAAAGGAGCAGATTCATCGATTACTGAAGCCCATCGAGTTCAGACTGATCTGCTGACGCAGGAAGCAGCGGGAAATTCTGTAGAATTGAACCTGCTGATGGTACATGCACAGGATACATTAATGAATGCTATGACTTACCGAGACCTTGCTGAAGAAATGATCGACATGTACCGAAGAGTTGAGGAATAAACGTAAATGACAGCACATCTAGTGTGTCAAAGGTCATTTTCGATGAAAGTATTTAGAAGCTGCTGCTTGAGAATAGCTGATATGAAGCCTGTTCTTAAGCACCAGCTTCTTTATTTAATTTTTTTGCTAAAATAGTCATCTATGTGTAAAATAGTTGTCGGAAAGTAAAATAGTAGGGCAAGAAATTAAAGTAGACAAAAAGAAAGAAGACCCTTAATCTAGAGATAACCACAAATCCAGAAAAGAGGTCTTCTTATGAATCAA
>NZ_BAAGIR010000271.1:0-1244 GCF_054658155.1 Alkalibacterium sp. m-11 | reverse complement strand
GGGTTCCGACTGTAAATTGTTTGATAAAGTGATCAATACTCGAATAAAACTCGTTTTTTTCTGAATTATTTGGTAAAATGTTAGCCATAAGACATCTCTCCTTGGAATGTTGGTTGTGACTCACATTCTACCAAAGAGAGCTGTCTTTTTCTTTACTTTTAAGCTGATTAATCTAAATAATCCTTATGATGTAAAGGATAGAACGGAGTTCTTAAGGGTGCGAAACTTGAGTTAATATCTTTAATATGTGTGTTCCATTGACTTAACTGGAAACTCGTATGTCCAAAACTTGTCGCAATCGATCTAAATGTATCTCCTCGTTCAACAGTATAGACTCCATTTGTATGAACTCTATTGATGACGATATTTTTTAAAACGTTTGCTGTGCTGGTCGGTATAGTCACCGTGCCACCCAGTATTACAAAATGGTCTAATTTATTATCTTTAGAATATGTTATTGCACTATCAATATCTCTATCACGATTACTTAGCAGAAGTACTCCGCTTCCTTCTCTAGAAGCAATAACGGATCCAGTAAGAACATCTGCAAATGCAGTTCCTGAACCTACGTACACTTTATTGTTTCGTAATCCCCAGTGTGACAAAACTCTTTTATTAACTTCATAGCGATCTCTCCCAGTTAACCGAGAAACATTAGTCACTCGATTTCTCAACTGTGCTTCTGTCGTTGCACTTACTGAGTCTGGTCCCCCGATAATACGCCAGTCCTGAACTGTACTTGTAATGCGATTTACTTCGGGGTGCAGTTCGTTAGCTCTTGTTAGCAAAATAGGTTGCTGGTATCTTCCTGCGACTGCGGATATACTAACAGCATCAGCATAAGCATCACCGTTTACCAGGTGAGCAGTAGATGGACCGCGTAATGAAATAAGTTCTTCAGCAATCATTCTTGATGTGTCATAACGGGTTTGACCCGCAATACGTCTAACAGATAGCCCTCTATTTTTTAAAGTTGTACTGATATGCTCAGGAACTGAGTTAGGACCTCCTAGAATAATGACCTTACTCGCTTTCAGACGACTTATTTCATTTAAAGTCTCGCTATCGATTCTAGTCCCGTTAACTAGTAGCATAGGTGCATTGTGGTACGCTGCTAGTTGTAGAAAAGCAAAATAATCCAGCCAGTAAATGTCACTTTATTCCGGCAGTTTTATTTAAGAAAATGAGGCAATTAAGCGACAGAATCTGTTTATTCCAGCACGTTTGTCAGTTTAGACCAGCGG
>NZ_BAAGIR010000270.1:0-1266 GCF_054658155.1 Alkalibacterium sp. m-11 | reverse complement strand
CCCAAAATCTAAGTATTGATCCAGGCTTAAACGTATTATCGCTCCTCCTATGACGTTATCATAGAAGGAGCGATAATAAATTATAAGGGGTTTTTATCAAACTGTCCTTGACATGGGGTCCAGTTTAAATGGAAATGGGATGTAACAGGGGCCTTTCATTCTGATGGCAGTCGATTTGCGGTTAAATAAAAAGTACAGGGTATCCGGACCAGCACCTTGCGTGTCGTCCGAATATCCTGTACTTTTATTTTGTATTATAAGATAAACATCAATAGTCCGGAGTAGAAGACCAGGCCGACCATAAATGAGGTCATGCCGCTTCCTTTACAGGCTGGAAGTTCATCTTTTAAAGCGTTGAGAATCAGTCCGCCTGCTACGAAAGCTTCCAGAAGTCCCATATACGTGTGAGAGATGTGAATAGTCAATCCGAGAAGCCATCCCAGCAGCACAGACGCGACGAGGAGCTTCAGACCATATCGGTCGTACAGTTTTTCAAAGTGGTGACGCAGTACCCAGTCATTGGTCATGAAGTGGACACCAATAGCGAATAAGTAAAGCAGTGCAGTAAAGGTCGTTTCAAAACTCTGGTTGGATAGCAGGATACCGATAATGAAATTATAGAGAAAATATGACCCAATGTGAGCCCAGAAAATACCTGAAGTAGAAAAATCGCTTTTTGCCAGTTTCAGTCTTGATGATTTTAAAGCCAGCTCAAGAAAGTAAAAGACAACAATTCCCGCAAGCATAGAGCCGAAAATCAGGTGAGACGCATTCTGGGATGAAATGTTAAAGGTCTCCATAACCTCATGCTCATACCCCTGAACGGTCGGAATCAAGTGGAAGAATACATAAGCTAGTGAAATTCCTCCAACAAAAGAGGTGAACTGGTTAACGGATAATAGGCGCAATTTAAAATGTCTGGAGCTTAAATGAATAAATGAAAAGCCTAATGCAAGGAACAGACCGGTTAATGACATACTACAATCCTTCTTTCAATTAATTAAAACATCTCTATAGCGAATTTATTATAGTCCTCAACAAGATCGTAGTCAACAAGTTTTCATGAAAGTTTCTGAAACTTTTCATAATGATGTCCGAAGCGTTCAAAAATAGGAACAAGCCTTCTATTATGCTATTCTATTAACTCAAGTTTTGCAGTTGAATATCCAGGTTTAACCCTTGCGGTTATTGAAACTTCTTATAAATAATTATCAAAAAACACACAAAAAGACACCTCTCTTTGGTAAAATGTAGTCACCATAACAA
>NZ_BAAGIR010000269.1:0-1266 GCF_054658155.1 Alkalibacterium sp. m-11 | reverse complement strand
TGAAAGCATACAAGTACAGATTATACCCAACCGAACAGCAAAAAGAATATTTTGCGAATTGTTTTGGCTGCGCCCGCTTCATCTACAACCAAATGCTCAGCGACAAAATCAACCACTACAAAGAAACGAAACAAATGCTCCACAATACACCGGCGCAATACAAAAAAGAATGTCCGTTTTTGAAAGAAGTGGATAGTCTAGCATTAGCGAATGCCCAACAGAATCTGGAAAGAGCCTATAAAAACTTTTTCCGAGACAAGTCCGTCTGTTTCCCGAAGTTCAAATCCAAACACAAGTCGAAAGCGAGTTATACCACCAACAACCAAGGCGGAAATATCCGCATAGAAGACGGAAAAATCAAACTTCCAAAAACTGGATTCGTGAAGCTGAACCAACACAGAAAGTTTGAAGGAGTCATCAAGTCGGGAAAGTATTTCGTCTCTATTCTGGTGAAATCAGAAGACGAAGCAGTGGAAATTACCAAAAGAAAAATCGGGATTGATTTAGGCATTTCCGATTTCGCTATCACTACCAACGATTTAGGCGAGATAGAGAAACACAAAAACCCCAAACAATTATATAAAGCAGAAAAGCAACTCAAGAAAGCCCAGCGTTCGTTGTCCCGCAAACAAAAAGGCGGGAAGAACCGGAGCAAAGCCCGCCTGCAAGTCGCCAAGAAACACGAAAAGATTGCTAATCAGCGGAAGGATTTCTTGCACAAACTAACGAAGAAAATTACAGACGAAAACCAAGTCATCGTAATCGAAACGTTGTCCACCCAGAACCTGATGAAGAACCATAAACTAGCAAAAAGCATCGGCGATGCCGGATGGCATGAATTCGTCCGCCAGTTGGAATACAAAGCGGAACAAAAAGGACGTACAATCATCAAAGCGGACAGGTTCTATCCATCCAGCCAGATTTGTTCTGCCTGTGGACACCGTGACGGCAAGAAACCCCTCCACATACGGGAATGGGAGTGCCCTAATTGCGGGGAGTATCTGGACCGAGACATCAATGCCAGCAAGAACCTTTTGGCGTTAGCCAAGTAAAAGAAAACCTATGAGGGCTGGGAAAAAACTCCCCTAAAATGAATACATCCCTCGACCGATTTTGAGAAAAAATGGTCGAGGGATGTTTCTCTATGTGTAAAATAGTTGTCGGAAAGTAAAATAGTAGGGCAAGAAATTAAAGTAGACAAAAAGAAAGAAGACCCTTAATCTAGAGATAACCACAAATCCAGAAAAGAGGTCTTCTTATGAATCA
>NZ_BAAGIR010000268.1:0-1270 GCF_054658155.1 Alkalibacterium sp. m-11 | reverse complement strand
GGGACTGCCTTTTGAGCCTACCCCTATCCGATTCCTCTGTCTGTATGAAGTCTGTGCAGATAAGAATGGAGTTCGTAGGAAGCCCCCACTTCAAAATCCAAAGGATTTAAGTGGTGGGTAGTTCACAATATTGCCTAACTGTTCTACAATAGAGAAAGAATCAGACTTTTCATGAGGAGGGATGTAATGGAGGAATATGAAAAAGCCCCTGCTAAAATCAATGTCTGTTTAAATGTCTTGAGCAGGCGTCCGGATGGCTTTCATGAGATGGAAATGGTGATGACACCCGTAGATCTGGCGGACAGGCTGACTTTTAAATTGACTGATGAAGCTGTCACTCTGGATTCTTCGAGTTCATTTATGCCGCTTAATGAAAAGAATATTGTCTACAAGACTGCGCTTCTTCTGAAACGCACTTATGGAGTGAGATATGGTGCAGATATCTTTATTGATAAGCATATCCCGATCGCAGCCGGTCTAGGGGGAGGCAGTGCCGATGCGGCAGCTACTTTAAGGGCCCTAAATCGCCTGTGGAGACTTAACCTGACTCTTGATGAGCTGGCTGAGCTGGGGGAACAGATCGGGTCGGACGTCCCTTTTTGTGTATACGGCCAGACCGCTTATGTAACTGGGCGAGGCGAAAAAGTTGAACCCCTTCCTTCTTTTCCTCATGCCTGGGTTATTATAGTCAAGCCGCCAAAAGGCATATCCAGCTGGACTGTTTTTAAAGATCTTGATGTTGCTAATCTGCCTGTTTTCGACGTGAATGAAATGAAAGAGGCCGTGATACAGTCAGATTATAAGCGCATCATCAAAGCAACCGGAAATGCACTGGAAGAGAAAGCTGTTGAACAAAATCATATGATAAAGGAAATCAAAGAAAAAATGAGCAGTTTCGGTGCAGATACTGCCTTGATGAGCGGAACAGGGCCGACTGTTTATGGGCTGACACAAAATCTTTCCAAAGCCCGTCGCATAGTCAATGGGCTCAAGGGATTCTGCAAGGAAGTGTACTTAGTACGTACGATCAGTTGAAAAACGGTTCAGACAAGACTCTTTTTTTCACACTCGAAAAGTTAGAATGACTAAATTAAGAGCTGGGAAAAAACTCCCCTAAAATGAATACATCCCTCGACCGATTTTGAAAAAAATGGTCGAGGGATGTTTCTTTTTTAAAGACAAAATGAGCCCCACCGGCTATAATTGAAGTACCAACAGAAATTATAGGAGGGGCTCACTTTGTATCAAAATTATACCACAATGGAAACTG
>NZ_BAAGIR010000267.1:0-1286 GCF_054658155.1 Alkalibacterium sp. m-11 | reverse complement strand
ACCCTTGTGACCTTAACTGAAACCATTCAAGTGTTTGTCAAGGGCAAATGCGGCTCCGATTGGTATAGTCAGTGGGCCTTCACCACCTTTAATTTTTAGTTTTCATAAAAAATTTGACAGTTCCATTCAATTCACAATTAGTGTAGCACACTTAAAACCTTAAATGAATCTAAAAAGATTATACACCAAAGGTCAGTGAAGGTCAAAAAATTGCATGTCATTTGAAACTGGCTATTGTCAAGTCACTTTCATTAAAATATTTGAGTTTTTTGAAACATTTTTATACATACTTAAGTTAACGTTTAAAATATTTCCACTTTTGTATGAAATCACAATTTGCTTTCTGATTTTTTCTTTTTCTTCATGCTTAAAATCTAATTGATTAAGAAATCTGTTCTCAATTTCTTTTCTTATTTGATGTACCTTTAACGGACTGGGTGAATTTGGAGCGTTTAAGAACTCGTGTATGATTAAAACTCTCTTCGAATCCTCTATTAAGATATTCCCAATCAGATTCCACCAATATTTATCAGTTACTCCAATTGACATTCCAAAAACATTTACAATCGAACTACCTTTCAACCTATCAACTGCGAGATTTTTAAAATCTTCTCTGTTCAAATCTAAAGATTTTGGTTTTATTAAATATATAGAGTCTTCTGTATTAAACACCTTTGAGTTAAACTGACTTTCGTCATTGACACCCAGAGTTACCATGTTTCCGATCTTCCCATGTGCATAAGTAACTTCTTGAGGTAGTTTAAAATTATAGTTAGTACTAAACCTGTTTTTAAAAGATTTAGTCTTGCAATTCTCTAATATAATTGAGAGCAAATTAGTATAGTTAAATGTGATAAAGTTGGTATGAATAGTATCTAGATTGGTTAGGAGTTTTGTAACTTTCCTCTTATCTTCTGGACGTAAATCTACATAAAAATTGTTAATAGTATGTTCAACAATATTAGACAAGTCATCTATCTTGACAGTTTCTTTAAGTTGTTCTTCTTTTAAATAAGCATCTAAATCTTCGTTAAGTTCAATAAAATCTTCTAAGAACCTCTCAACATCCTTTTTCTCTAATCCATTTGTCAGTTGACCAATTTGGTATTCCAAGTCAGCCCAAACATCAATTTCGTTAATTTCTTTAGCAATTTCTCTATATGAGCCAATTTCATAATTATTTGTCGTGTTTAACACCTGATAAATCAACTTTTTTAAAACATAGAAAAAAGGACCCCCCCATATGGTACAATTAGGTTGTCGACTAAGACACGTACTCCAGGAGG
>NZ_BAAGIR010000266.1:0-1286 GCF_054658155.1 Alkalibacterium sp. m-11 | reverse complement strand
ATTCTGAAACATTATTAGACAGTGAAATACGATTAGATCAATACCTTCCAAAAGTCATGTGTGAGCTGGTTTCCAAAGCAATCGAGATGATTGATTTGGAATTAATTCATACTTATAAAGAAAAAGGATACGATATACAGAAAACAATGAAACGTACCGTTCAGTTCTCATACGGGGCTGTTGAGATTAGGCGACGACGCATGAGAAAAGATGGCGAAAAAAGCATTGTACCATTAGATGAAGCCATCGGCTTAGAAGAGTATATTCGCTATTCACCTTTAGTTGAAATGAAAGCCGCTAAGGTTGCCTCCGATGGTGTGTATCGCAAGGCGGCTGATGCCATTAACCTCTTAACTCCGCTTCAAGTAAGTCATACAACCGTTCATAAAATGGTTCAAAAAACAGGTGAGAAAGTTCAAAAATGGACGGATGAAGCTCCGAGTCATATTGAAACACCCCAAAAAGAAAAAAGGAAAGTGCCTGTGCTGTTTATTGAAGGCGACGGGTTATTACTAAAAGGAAGAGGCGAGAAAAATCCTGAGCTTCATCGTGTTCAATTTCATGAAGGTGTGACGTACGTAGGAAAACAAAAGCGACCAGTCCTTATTGGATCCCAAGTTTTTGAAAGTACAGTATCTAGTAAAGAAGCCTTTAAACGAGCTGGGCAGTGGTTAGAAGCGATGTATGATATTCGGGAAACAATCATCGTATCCAACAGTGATGGCGGCAGCGGGTATGAAAAAGATAAATTTGAGCAGATTATTGGAAAATGCAAAAAGCATGAACACTTTAGAGATCCCTACCATGTGAATGAAAAAATAAACCAACGGTTAAGTTTTGATAAGCCTATGATTATTGAAATGAGAAAAGCTGTGAGTGCCTATGATAAAGAACGTGTTCTTAGCGTATTGGCGACGACAGAAAGTCGCATAGAAGATGAAGAGACAAGAACTGAGAAAGAAGAACATCTCCGTCTATTAGGGGCTTATTTAGAACGCAATTGGGAAAGTATTTGTCCCTTGAAAATGCGAGACTTACCTGTCCAAAATGGAATAGGTATTTGTGAAAGTAATCATCGTCCCTACAGTTACCGTATGAAACGCCAAGGGCGTGGATTTTCAGCCAAAGGGGCTGGAAACTTAGCTTCCATTATTTCAGCTCGTAAAAACGGAACGCTTTTAGAAGCTTTGAGAGCGGAACTACCTGCATTTGAACAAACCATTGTCCCTGAATTTAAAGGGGCTGTTAGAGCTGTTTTGAAAAAGATTCATCGTCCTTCTATAGGG
>NZ_BAAGIR010000265.1:0-1297 GCF_054658155.1 Alkalibacterium sp. m-11 | reverse complement strand
ATCCGCTGGTCTAAACTGACAAACGTGCTGGAATAAACAGATTCTGTCGCTTAATTGCCTCATTTTCTTAAATAAAACTGCCGGAATAAAGTGACATTTACTGGCTGGATTATTTTGCTTTTCTACATTTATGGAAGTCTTCGATCCGGAAGAACCTTACATCGAACAGGCAGAAATCGCCGACTGTGTCATCACATTGTCCGATACACGACTCATCGAATTCAAAGGTGTGCGATTCAGAAATGTCCAGTTCGATCAGCTGACCATAAATAATGCCTACTTCAAAGATGTAGAATTTATCAAATGTGAATGCATCAATGCCGAACTGACTGAAAGCAGTCTTAAACGGGTGTCCTTTCAGCAATGCAGACTTAACGGCATGCTTTTCACAGACAGTTTTCTTGAAGATGTTACTTTCAGCGATTGCATTATGCATCTATCAAGTGTAGGCTTCTCAAAAGTGACATATGTGTTATTTGACCAATGCAAGTTAAATGAAATGGACTTCCTTGAGTGTTCTTTAAAGCAAACCCGGTTCGAATCCTGTGACTTGAATAGAGCAAAGTTCAGCCATACCTCATTGAATACTATCGATTTGAGTTCATCAGAGTTTGACGCCATTGCAGTATCTATAGACGACATTAAAGGTGCCATAGTAAACGAATCTCAGGCTCTCGGATTTTTGGAAATGCTGCAGCTCAAGATTAAAGACTGACCAGCACATGATGTAGGTGATTTGATTTCCAAAATATGGGATACCATAAGTTAGCTTTTCATTATTGACTCCCTCTTTTGCCCACTCGTTGACTTAAACTCTTTGAGCGGGTTATAATCCTTCATTTACTTACCACTCAGTTGAATGTATTCGGCGAGTGGTCCATAATACCTAAACCTTTGCCCACTCATTAGGGTATATTCTGCGAGTGGGCATTAATTTCAAATTTATTACCCACTCTATGAGCATTTTCCGGTGAGTGGGCAATAATTTAAAATATAATACCGCTTATTGTTCTTATCTTATCTACCACTACTTAATTTTCCGTTCATTTCCCAGCTGTCCTTATGACTTAAGTTGTAACACTCATCATGATGAGTGTTTTCCTTTTATAGAATAGGAAAGTATAAAGTTTTACCCGCTAGAAAGCCTATCACCTCAAACGTTAATCACTATCCTATGTGTAAAATAGTTGTCGGAAAGTAAAATAGTAGGGCAAGAAATTAAAGTAGACAAAAAGAAAGAAGACCCTTAATCTAGAGATAACCACAAATCCAGAAAAGAGGTCTTCTTATGAATCAA
>NZ_BAAGIR010000264.1:0-1300 GCF_054658155.1 Alkalibacterium sp. m-11 | reverse complement strand
GTTTAAACGACATGATAGCACCCTCCGTCAGCATTTTGATACGTCTATTATACCAAAAGAGCGGGCAAAATCGCACTGTTAACAAGGAAAAGTAGTAAACCGGTTAGGTTTTGACACCCTAACCATACTATTATAAATTATGGAGGTAGAACAATGGATATGATTATGGTATTGTTGGCTTCGTTCGGAGGAGGCGTATTCGGTTCTCTAATCGGTGGGTTAGCAGCCTTTATTTTTACTGGAATCGCTGGTCTGATCGGTATCGCTATCATTTTGTCCGGTGGAAGCGATGTCTTTTTAAACGAAGTGGCTTTTGGTCCTTATTTTGGCCCACATATTGCTTTTGCAGGGGCAGTTGCTGCTACAGCTTATGCAGGAAGAAAAACAGCAACTAAAAATAATAGACTAAAAGAGCAGAAGAATCTTTCCGGGGCAGATGTCGTACTTGAAGATCACGAATCCATTAACGGGGAAACAGACGTTGAAAATGGTGCAGATATCACCAGCCCAATGTTTAAAACGATCGATCCAATCGTTTTGCTGATCGGTGGGGTTTTTGGGATGCTGGGTTACGGGATCAACTATCTCCTGGCAACCGTAATGGAGCTTCCAATGGATACTATTGCATTTACAGTCTTTATACTAGGTCTTGTTGCAAGATTTGTATTTGGAAAGTCCGGTTTAACAGGAGTATTCCCGGAAAACGAAGCCAAATTCAATTTTACTGGAGTAGGCATACTCTTTAACACTATTTGGGGTGCAGCTCTGGGAGCATTGATAGGGTACTTCGTATTGCTGACAGAGGTACCTACAATAGGTTTTGTTGTATCCGCAACTACTCTTATATTTATATACTTCGGGCTGACGTTTCCAGTATCTCACCATGTGTCACTGGTTGCAGGAATCGCGGCCATTACCTTCGGAAACATCTGGATGGCTATCCTGTTTGGTATACTAGCTGTTATTACCGGCGATTTCGTACAGCGCTATACTAATACTTATGTGGATACTCACTTGGATATGCCGGCTACCGTCATTGCCCTGTGGACTTTTGTTATTTTAGGATTTTTCGGGTAAAGGAAACAGCAATTAAAATAGGGTAATGCAAAACGGTAACACCCAATAATCTATGAAAAACTATGTATTAAAAAAATCTTGTTGCTCGTTTGATACTTGAACCAATTTCATAACTAACTTTTTAAAAAAGGAAACACTCGTCTAATTTCAAAATGACTATTTTTTAAAAATTACACGGCTATTTCTTTTCTGTTCTTTCTCTCAGCTAACCGTTGGTTTGCAT
>NZ_BAAGIR010000263.1:0-1303 GCF_054658155.1 Alkalibacterium sp. m-11 | reverse complement strand
TTTGAATTTACCCAAAATTTTATGATTTCCTGAACGGTGACAAAAGCCCGAGGTATACACATGTGGAAAACATGGTATCCTCGGGCTTTTGAGCAGTCCACAGCTTAAATCTGTGGACTAATTTCATCCTGTTATCTGTTATAATTGAATCACTACAAAACAAAAAAACAAAACAGGAACTGAGGTTATTTTACCATGAATTCTACAGAAATTTATCAAACAAAGCGAAGTTTAATCACTTTTTTAGAAAAACTGACCGAAGGTCTTTCTAAACCACGAAAGAAATTTTACAGTGATATTTTATATGGCATGTCTAAGGCTCAAAATACCCTGTTATCAGATATTGCACGAGCGTTAGAAGAAAATATTGACTTGCAGTACACCATTAAACGCTTATCTCGTAATGCTTCTGAAGAGAATGACTTGAAAGAGCTCCATCATAATTATTTAAATGGCCTAAGAACATCTATACCGGATAACCCTTTGGTTATCGTTGATGAATCAGAAATTGTTAAACCTTATGCCGAAAAGATGGAACATTTAGCTTTAGTCCGTGATGGGTCAAAGAATGTTTTAGAGAAAGGCTATCCTACAATCAATTTTTCAATGGCTACACTGAAAACGAAACATCCCTTGCCTCTGTATAATCATTTGTATTCTTCCAAGGAGAAAGATTTTCACAGTCAAAATATTGAAATAGCCAAAGGCTTTAATACAGTCACTTCGTTTTTAGGAAAGAAAAAGGCTACTTTCGTTATGGATCGTGGTTATGACACCAATACGATATATGAGTATGTCCAAGATATCGGCCATCACTTCATTACGCGACTAAAGGATAATCGTTATTTACTACATAGAAATCGTCGCGTGAAAGTCCCTGACTTAGCGCATCGTCGGAAAGGAAAAATCAACTTTAAGACGGAAATTCAAGGTGATGAATATAAATTAAAGGTTAGTCATATTAAAGTTAAGTTGCCTGTGTTAAAAGATTCCCCTCTTAATATGGTTGTTGTCTATGGCTATGGCGAAAAGCCAATGAAACTATTAACGAATCACTCCATCAATGGGAAGGACGATGTCCTTCGAATTCTGAAAAGTTATATTACTCGCTGGCGAATTGAAGAACTCTTTCGTGTTCAAAAGGAAGAGTTTCAATTAGAAAAAACGCGAACAATGACGGTCAGTTCATTACGCATTCTGTATACACTGATGAATTGTCTTGTTGGGCATTATTCGTTGGCCATTGAAAAGAGTAACTACCATACACAAACAGTCTTAGCACGGGCACGACCTTCAAACAAAC
>NZ_BAAGIR010000262.1:0-1364 GCF_054658155.1 Alkalibacterium sp. m-11 | reverse complement strand
TTTAGTTTCACTAAACCAACTGGCAGAGTCTGCTTACTTAAGATATTGAACCGCCGTATACGGAACCGTACGTACGGTGGTGTGAGAGGACGGTAAATAAATTAATTATTTACCCCCTACTCGATTGTTTTTATACAAAAAAATGACAATAGAAAAAAAACATATCACAAAGGCACTTAACGTTAATCCGTCTCGATATATTACATACAACACGAGATTAAAAATCGTTGCTATTACTAACAAGATAAGGACATTTACATTTATATTTTTGGTCATTTTAATTCAATCCTTTAAATAAGAGTATCATATGGGTGAATTTTATCAGTAATACGAACTGGATTAAAAATCAAAATAAGGAGATTGATTTTCTTACTGCGAATATAGCTGCTATTCATTTTAATTAAATAGACCTGTACAAAACAATTATTAATTACAAAGCACAAGTCTGTTAA
Source organism: Alkalibacterium sp. m-11 (assembly GCF_054658155.1). NCBI lineage: Bacteria > Bacillati > Bacillota > Bacilli > Lactobacillales > Carnobacteriaceae > Alkalibacterium > Alkalibacterium sp. m-11. The sequence goes on along the minus strand of NZ_BAAGIR010000262.1, from coordinate 912 downwards.
AGAAATTTGTTAATATTGTATAATTTTACATAGATGGTTCTTGATTAGAAGGTAAATGCACGACACCTGGTCCGGCACCGCCACCACCACTAGTTGATCCTGAAGGTCTTGATCTGACAGAAAATGCATCAATTTTAGTCATGTCTACTATAACGCCGTTTCCCCTGTTGTGAGAAGTCATTCTATTTCTTAATAAAGCAACATGGGTTGAAAAGTACAAAGCAGTAGTCGATGTTAGGGGTGCTAGAGGGGAAACTTAATTGTTAAAAGCCCTAAAGCTCCTGCCCTACCAATTTGCAATAGACCTAAATCGCTTACTGTTTGAGTGGTTTGCGCATTAGTGAAAAAGGTTCTAGTCCCCCACCAGTACCTCTCTACATTGTATCCACGGCTAGCAAAAGTATTAGTGCTAGTTGTAGAAAATTCCGGTTGTTCTTCTAGATATATACCAGGTCTATTTATATTCGAATCAGTCTGTATAGTAGCCTGAATATTTTGAGGTTGCAACTCTAAAAAGCTATCTTCTAATTTCTCTAAATTATATTTTTCATATAGTTGAGTGGGGATACCAGAATGTAACTCCCAAAACCCATCTTCATTCACAATGACATAGGGTTCAACATCCTCTATGAATTGATCGAGTTCAAAGGAACTAACTTCTTGAGTTTGCTCTTCGTTAATACTTTCTTCTGACGCCACGGCTGTTAATGTAGGAAATATCCCACCAGATAAAACTAAAACTGAACTAGTACTAATAATTAATTTTTTTAGAGAAAATGACATAAATGAGCCAATTTCATAATTATTTGTCGTGTTTAACACCTGATAAATCAACTTTTTTAAAACATAGAAAAAAGGACCCCCCCATATGGTACAATTAGGTTGTCGACTAAGACACGTACTCCAGGAGGG
>NZ_BAAGIR010000261.1:0-1370 GCF_054658155.1 Alkalibacterium sp. m-11 | reverse complement strand
TAAAAGATTTAATACTACTGTATGAACGTTAGAGATATTCAAGTTATTGAACCGCCGTATACGAGAACCGTACGTACGGTGGTGTGAGAGGTCGACTAGTCAATTAATGACTAGTCTCCTACTCGATGAAAGGAACCGAACATCAGCTTTCTTTCATGGTGCTAGTGAGCAAGCACGTAGCAGATGAAAGACAAACGAACGTCGTCTACCTTCATTTAGCTCGATGATAACAATTCCACTTTGAAAGAAACGCTTCTGCTTGCTATACTTATCTAGACTAACTAAGAGAAGGGCGTTTTTTATGCGAATTATTATTTCACCGGCCAAGAAGATGACGGTAGACAATGACAGTTTTACCCACAACCAGTTGCCCAAATTTATAAATAAAACAGAGGAATTATTAAACCACTTAAAATCCTTAACATACGATGAACTGAAGAAAATATGGAAAGCCAGCGACAAGATTGCCACGTTAAACTATGAACGCATTCAGGAAATGGATTTACGGAAAAACCTGACTCCGGCAATTCTTGCTTATGAAGGCATTCAGTACCAGTACATGGCGCCTAATGTCTTGGAGACAGAGCAGTACAATTATTTAGAGAAGCATTTAAGAATTCTCTCGGGCTTTTACGGTGTCCTCAAACCTTTTGACGGTGTGACGCCTTACCGCCTGGAGATGCAGGCTAAGCTGAAGCATGACAGCTATCCATCCGTGTATGCTTTCTGGGAAGACCAGCTGGCTAAGCAGCTTCTGGATGAAACGGACACAATCATCAACTTGGCTTCAGAAGAGTACAGCAAAACGATTACCAAATACAATGACCAGGCACAGATCATCCGCTGCAAATTCGGGGAACTCATAGACGGTAAAGTAAAAGAAAAAGGAACGATGGTCAAAATGGCTAGGGGAGAAATGGTTCGCTTTATGGCCGAAAATCAGGTGCAGTCACCTGAGAAACTTAAAAATTTCAATCATTCAGATTTTCCCTTTAGCGATGACCATTCAACAGAGGATGAATACGTGTTTATTAAAGGCTAGCAATAAGTAAACTGACAAACATATCCAAACACTTCTTGCTCAAGCAAACACCTCCAGGCTTATTTTATTTCTTCCGTTTTATTTGTTAAAATGTGAGGAGGGGTTGGATGAGTAAACGCGCAAAAAGAATAACTATATGTAGAAAAGCAAAATAATCCAGCCAGTAAATGTCACTCTATTCCGGCAGTTTTTTTTAAGAAGATGGGTCAATTAAGCGACAGAATCTGTTTATTCCAGCACGTTTGTCAGTTTAGACCAGCGGATTGTCTTCTACAATAGTTACTAAAAAAAGTCCGAAGAGCATTGGGAGCGTATGCTCCTTTCTCTT
>NZ_BAAGIR010000260.1:0-1388 GCF_054658155.1 Alkalibacterium sp. m-11 | reverse complement strand
TCACTAGTGTTGCATTAAAAATTTAACTGTTCCATGACATAAAAAAATCCTTTATACTAGTACTTGGATGACTTATCCAAGACCAATACAAAGGATCTAAGCATGGATAAGTATAATACAAAAATGACTATAAATAAATGGTTTTCATATATAAATTTAGAAAAGTTAAGTCCATCATCACAAAAGGCGATTCATGCGTTTAATCGCTATGCCAAAAAACTAACGTTTAGTAAGGTATTGATGCTCTTTTTGTTCGCTATTAATGAGGAAACAGAAAGTTTTCGCCATTTAGACCAACAACTGGTTCACCCTCAATTAAAAATGGTGATAGGCGTTGACACAATCAGTTATTCCCAACTATCACGGGCTTTAAAAGCACTAGACGCGACTGTTCTTTTGGAAATATTCAATCAGTTACTAGGGATGGTTCATCAGAAGACACACATAAGTAGGCAGAATAAGGTCTACTTGGTCGATAATTCCACTTTTTCATTTAGTAAACACTCCTATCCATGGGCGGATTTCCGTCCAACAAAAAGTGGTATTAAGTTACACCTAAAGGTGTGTCTAATGGAGGAAGGAATGGTTCACCCAGAACAATTTGAGATCTCTAACGCTTCTGAACACGACCATGATTACCTTGATGTTTTTGTCAATCAACCGCTGGCAACCTATGTTTTTGACAGAGGATATATCGATTTTGAGTCTTTTGATCAGATGAAATGGGAGGGCTATTTTTTCGTTTCACGGATTAAAAAGAACACAGTAATACATGTTGTAGAAAATCTAGATATCCCGAAGGATAAGGATTCTGACGTACTCAGTGATCAATATGTGCTGCTTGGTGGGAGAGGCTATTTGACCAGTCTCCTGCGACTAGTGACTATTCGTCGAAAAGGACGATCTGATTTACGAATCATTACCAACGACGTCTTCAAAACCGCTGAAGAGATAGGGAATCTCTATCATTCACGCTGGCAAATCGAGTTGTTTTTCAAGCATATGAAACAACATATGACGATTAAGACCTACTATTCGAAATCAGAAGTCGGTGTTGAGAACCAACTAATCATGGCAATGATTGTCTACCTACTCACGTTACTTATTAAGCTAGAATTGAATTTAAAGCCAACTATTTTCCAAATTTTGCGTCACTTACGATCGGTAAAGTATGAATCGTATGCATACTTCAAAGCTCTCTTTGAACCAGGATAAGTGAAATAACTCGCGAAATGAAGTCTAGACCAATAGAATAGTCAAAAAAATTCTGGAAAAAGTCATCCGCTGCGCCAGCATTTGACTTTTTTGTAAATTTTGATGAGAACTACTTGTGATTTAGTTAACAAATATGAAATTCGGTAAGAATATAATTTTATGCAACACTAGTG
>NZ_BAAGIR010000259.1:0-1402 GCF_054658155.1 Alkalibacterium sp. m-11 | reverse complement strand
AACATACTCAAAAAATATTCGAATATATCACAGGGCTTTCGAGTTCGCCAAAGCGAACCCTCATCCCTGCCGAGCTATCATCCCACGATTGAAACCGTGGGTTTTCTCGCTCGGAAAACTGATAAAATTTTCAGAAGTCATATCGATAATTTCTTTCTACTATTTATTTCTTTGAGATTATATTTCCTCGTCAGAACCAGAATCATTCTATATCATTTTTCTGGTCATCCTGACTTTCGTCCATATCGACTAATGTATTCAAATCTCTCAGTTCATTATTCTTCTTAGGTAAAACAGATATTGTCCCGTCTGTTTCAAGAATCACTGCAGCTACTTCTTCAACCTTTCCAATCCCTTGTTCTCTGATTGCCTGAAGCACTTCAGATTTTGGAATGCGTTCCTTATTCATCTTATCCTCGTAATATTTCCCATCATAAAAAAGTAAAGATGGATGAGCTTTCAGTATTCGGCTGAAAAATGGCGATCTTGAAGACAAATAGCTTGAAAGAAACTGAAAGAATAAAAGTAGTCAGAAGATATAAAGACCTTCCCATAATACTTCATCCTGATTGATGAGTATATTACCAAACACCGTTCCTAAAGAAACGGTAATGATAAAGTCAAAAGCATTCATTTTTAACAACGTCCGTTTGCCTGACAGTCTCAGAACAAATAAAATGACGGGGTAGCAAAAAAAAAGAGAGGACGGTTATCCGTCCAAATTGTCCAGCGTTCATGTGTATCCTTCTGAAAAAAGCATGTTTCTATGCTTTTATTACTTAATCAACTTCGTTATCTACTTCTAAGGTATCGATTTCTCCATTTTCAGCTGCATTCAGATGCATGGCGGCATATTCCTGAAATTTCTCCGATGAGGAAGTAGCTCCCGATACAGTATCAACTTGTCCGGCATCCTCTGTTTCAAAAGGCTGTCCGTTTAAAGCATCCATGTATTCCTGAGGCCTAATACCTGCCTGATCAGCCATTGCCTCTTGATAACTCTCATCCTCAGTCTTAGCTGTACCCTGCTCATTGTAATTAGATGTGACGATTTCACCATCTTCATCATCGATAGTGAATTCAGCCCACCAGCCGTTCTCATCATAGTTTGCTTCGACCAGTTCTTAAGTGCCGTCTTCAAAGGTACCATCTGTGACACCAACTTCAGTGGTTCCATTCTCCACATCGCCTTCATCATCACACGCAGTTAGCAGGAGAACCGGTGCAGCAAGAACAAGCAATGCATGTTTTAAGCCCATAATTTTCTCCTTTCCATTTTTAACGTAATTCCGAAAGAAGTCTCCCACTTCTAAACGTATGGGTACGAAGCACCAGTGAAAGTGGGAGATGAATTTCGGTCAAGCGATAGCTTGAAGTTATTTCTCAAGACCTTTTCTTATTA
>NZ_BAAGIR010000258.1:0-1409 GCF_054658155.1 Alkalibacterium sp. m-11 | reverse complement strand
AAGTCCAATGGGACAACTGAAGAAAATGTTTGGGTAATGAAACACACAGAATGAGCCATTTTAATATTAAAATTGAAGAGTTACCATCTCTAGAAAAAAAGTTTCCGCCAAAGTCTTGACACATACAGTAATGAATGAGCATCTGGAAAAGCCGATAATATCTGGTATACTATAGATAAATAAGGATTGTGACTAGTTCGACTAGGCAAAACCTGAATAACTGACCGACGAGACGAGTGTCTTAGCCGGTGGTTATTCAGGTTTTCTTTTTAGATATTGTTTGGTACTAGTGACACATAAATCAAGGAGGACAATAAAGTGGATAGACATTATGTATTCTTAGATGTGGACGGGACATTGGTTACCTATGAAAATAAGCTGCCGGAAAGTGCAGTCACGGCAATTAAACTCGCTCAAAAAAACGGCCATAAAATATATACAGTCACTGGACGCAGCAAAGCTGAGATGTACGAAGAAATACTGGCTATAGGTTTTGACGGATACATTGGCGGAAACGGCAGTTATATCGAGAGTGACGGAAAAGTCATTGCTGAACGCAGTCTCACCTACGATGGCTGCAGAAAGATCGTAGATTGGCTGCATGGCAAAGGACTTGAATTTTACCTGGAAAGTAATGAAGGATTGTATGGCAGTGAATACTTTGCAGAGAAAGCCCAGAAGACTATTCAAATATACAGTGCCCGCAAAGGTAAGGAAGACGCCGACCGCTTAACTATAAAAGACGTCTTCCCGGAAATGATTTTTGGTGAAGACCTGTATCGTGAAAAGGTAAATAAAATCAGTTTTCTTCTGGATCATTACAATGATTATCTGGAAGCTAGAGAAGTGTTCAGTGACTTTAAAGTAGGAACCTGGGGCGGTGCAGGAGAAACTGCTTTGTTTGGAGATGTTGCCTTGGAAAATATTGATAAACAGACAGCTTTAGATTTACTTATGACCCATTTAAAGAAATCGAACAAACACACCATTGCCTTTGGAGATGCAAAAGTGGATATTCCGATGCTCGAATACTGCACAACGGGTGTCGCTTTGGGCAACGGTGGACCTGAGATCAAAGAAATGGCCGACTATATCACAGATGATGTAGAAAACGACGGATTGTACAATGCCTTCAAGCACTTTGGATTGATTTAGGATAATTGTGAGTACTTATAGAAGAAGTAATACATTCATTTACTCTCTTATAAGTCACTGTTAAATATACCAAACACAATACCATATCTCTTACTGTTGTTCCTCTTATTATTATTCTCGATATAATAATCGAGTAGGAGACTAGTCATTAATTGACTAGTCGACCTCTCACACCACCGTACGTACGGTTCCGTATACGGCGGTTCAATATCTTAAGTAAGCAGACTCTGCCAGTTGGTTTAGTGAAACTAAAC
>NZ_BAAGIR010000257.1:0-1416 GCF_054658155.1 Alkalibacterium sp. m-11 | reverse complement strand
ACTAATAAGAAAAGGTCTTGAGAAATAACTTCAAGCTATCGCTTGACCGAAATTCATCTCCCACTTTCACTGGTGCTTCGTACCCATACGTTTAGAAGTGGGAGACTTCTTTCGGAATTACGTTAAAAAGAAAAACCTTTATACTGAGGAAAACTCCTCATTCACGGGCTGTTTCAGGGTATAAAAAAAGTAGTATAATGTGACATTATACTACAATCTGTAACTAGTTTAAGATAACTTCTCTTTCATCTTCAAATTCCAGTTCGACTGAATGTGTCAGTACGTCCGTGTAGCTGTATGAGACGCGTTCAACGGCGTTCTCGTCCTGATCGAGTTCTACAACAAAAACCGCAGGGTACGTATCAGTTAAAATCCCTTTGCGTTCTGTCGTTTTCTTTCTTCCCGCCTGGGCAATCAGAGTAATTTCTTTTCCAATGTGACTGTCCAAGTTTTTCTTGATGCTAGCTAAAGTAGTTGGCATAATCGACTCACCTCACAAAGTATTAACTATACTATACCACAAAAAGACGAAAATTGTAAGCCAACTTTAAAAATAAAGATAGGATTTCCTTAAATCATTAAAAATAAATGAGCTAAGAGAACCCTATAATAAAAGTTATTTCATAGTTTTCATTAATACTTTAACTACAATTCCATGAGAACAGCACTGGTGAAATGTTCGGATTTACCGTTCCTTCTCCCTGTCCTGTAAAGAAAGGAGTCTGGAAAAGGCGCTGGACTTTTTCATCTGATATGCGAGGATCACCCCTGCAATGGTTCCAATCAGTGCGCTGATGAAGAACACCGGAACGAATCCGAATAAGGCAGCCTCCGCATCAAGAAAAAGTCTTGCCACCGGGTAACTCACCAGTGCACCAAAAATACCCGTACCGACCAGTTCTCCTGCTCCTAAAAGATAAAATTTCTTTCCTTTTCTGAAAAGATAGCCTGACAGAAACGCTCCAATCATGCTTCCTGGAAAAGCAAGCAGTGAACCTGTTCCTGTTATGTTTCTCAATACAGAAACACCAAATGCCTGCGCGAGACTGTACCAGGGCCCCAGAAGGAAGCTGACAATAATATTCATAAAATGCTGAAAAGGTGCAGCTCTGACGAATCCCAGCGGAATGATGATCAGACTTCCTCCAATATAACCGATTGCAATGGATAGGGCAGTAAAAACAAGGGCCAGTGTCCGTTTGTTCATTTTCATTCTTCCTTTCTTTGTCTGCAAAAAAACACTTCCCTTAACTGGATTCATCAAGGCGGAAGTGCAGAAAGGCAGCATGAATCAAAACCACCAGTGTGAACTGGTGGTTTGCTCTGCGGCTGAAAGCCTCTCTTACCGGCCTCGGCCTGAAAGGCCCACTGAGTGGGTTTCCCTTATGCACCACATTTACTCACTGATTCTAAAAG
>NZ_BAAGIR010000256.1:0-1451 GCF_054658155.1 Alkalibacterium sp. m-11 | reverse complement strand
AATGCTTTTCTCTACCATACGTATAGTGTACCTTTAAATCCCCTCTCTTTTCAAATCAAGTGATAGTGATTAACGTTTGAGGTGATAGGCTTTCTAGCGGGTAAAACTTTATACTTTCCTATTCTATGAGAAAAAATGGTGGCGGAGTCGTGATTAACTGTGCCTCCATTCTTGGTATCGTCGGTGAGCCGACAGCCTATGCTTACAATGCGTCTAAAGGAGCGGTTGTTCTCATGACCAAGTCACTGGCTCTCCAGTACGCAAAAGACAATATCCGATGTGCAGCCGTTGCTCCAGGATATGTAGAGTCCGGTATGGTAAATAGAGAAGCACTGGGTGAATACTATGATAATCTGGTAGATAAACATCCAATCGGCCGCCTGGGTGTGCCTGAAGAAATCGCCCATGCAGTTGTCTTCATAGCAGAAAATGAATTTCTGACAGGAATTACGCTGCCAGTCGACGGCGGATATACCTCTCAATAATGTTTATAAAAAGGATCATACCACTGCAGAAGGGTCTGATCCTTTTTCTATGTGAATGTTCGGATAACTCTGGCCGGTACTCCTGCAAGCACAACGTTATCCCCCAGAGTCACTCCGCCGATTACCGTTGCTCCTGCTCCCAACCAGCTGTTATCTCCAACGACTATCGGCTTGGCATACTCCAGACCTTCAAATCGCTGACTTGAATCCATAGGATGGTCAGGTGTAACTAATGAAACACTGGACCAGGCAGTGCGTTTTCCCCAATCCTGATTTCTCCGCCATCCAGCAGGATACAGTGAAAGTTAGCATAGACATGATCTCCAACATGGATGTTGTACCCATAGTCAACCCGCAACCCCGCCTCAACCTTAATTCGGCCTTCAATCGTCTGAAAGATTTCTTTTATCCATTTACCACTGGTATGTTCATCCTCGATCTGATTATACTTATGTGTCAAACGGTGTGCTCGCTCCCGTTCCTTGACCAGCTCCTGATCCACCGGGTCGTACAGCTCACTATTCTGTTTTTTTCTTTTTCAGATCGCATAACATGTTCCTTCCCCGTATCCGCTAGTAATGTTTGCTCTATTTTACCACATAACTTTGTAACGCATGTTCTTTCAAAAGTGTTGCTGTTAGATATAAGCTTATACGATAATATAAAATGACAGTCAGTGAACAATCTTGACGTGTTAACGGACTGTTTTAAGATGATACCCCATACGACTTCTTCCATAGAGACATGGTGATTAATTGTCGCTACTTCTCCATTAGACAGATATATAACTCAGTAATAGCTGTCTGATCAACAACAGTGAGTGTACCTCCTTTAAAAACTTGAGACACCTAGGAAACTATAGATGCTCTATATAAGTGGATTTAGGGTTTTCTCTTTTGAGTTTTCCCTCCACTTATTTTCTTTTTTTAAATTTTTTCACATTTTTATGCTTATTACTTGACTTTT
>NZ_BAAGIR010000255.1:0-1452 GCF_054658155.1 Alkalibacterium sp. m-11 | reverse complement strand
CAGTGTACTTGAACTGTTGCGAAAAGCATTAAAATCAGAAGGGCTGTTTTGAGCTTCGCTCAATAGGCATTCATCTCCCACCTACGCTTCGCTTAGAGGTGGGAGTCTTCTGTCAAATGGTGATAAATTGATTCAAAATTTAAGTGATATGAGTTGATATTAAATTAGAGTAGAGTTAGAATGACCTCAAGCTTTATCACAATCTTTTTCCTCAGCTGCTCCTCACATAATAACTGTATTGGATATTAATAAATATAACACATTCGTGATTGTTTATTTGAAGTGAAAAGTACTCGATACTAAGAGGTCACTTAATTATCCCTGCTTGTTCCCTCCGAAGTTTCTTTTCATTTCCTTTCCTTTTCATTGTTAATAGTTTGCCTAAACCAGCTATTATATCTTCGTACCCCCATACATTACATGAAAGATATGCATGCCCTTGTTTACTGGCAGAACTCTTCTTCCATGCAAGGGCACACTTTCTCTCGAGTTTTTCAAGCTCAACTTACTGTTCGGTCTAACTTCTGCGGAGCTTATTTGTCTTTCATTTTCATCTGCCAGGTCTTATACTGAATAGAAGATGATTTGAAAAGGAGAATGAACAACATCATGCTGGATCGAATAAAAGGTAAACTGGTCGTATCATGTCAGGCTTTAGAGGATGAACCTCTCCACAGCTCTTTTATTATGAGTAAAATGGCAAAAGCAGCTGAAGTTGGAGGAGCTGCTGGGTTAAGAGCTAATTCTAAAGAGGATATTTTAAGTATAAAAGAAGAATCTGATTTGCCTATCATAGGGATAGTCAAACGAGACTATCCTGATTCTAAGATTTATATTACTCCAACGATGAAAGAAGTCGATGAACTCATGGAGGCTGGGTGTGACATGATTGCCCTGGATGCTACTAGTCAAAAGAGGCCGAATGGTGAGATGCTTGAGGACTTTGTTCAAACTATACGGAAAACCTATCCAAATATTCTGTTAATGGCAGATACCTCGACACTAAAGGAGGGGATAGAGGCTGAGAGACTCGGATTTGATGTGGTATCTACCACTCTTGTCGGCTACACTGACTACACCAAAGATGCCGATATATATTCAAATGACTTTGAGCTGCTCAATCGATACCTCTCAGAGATTTCGGTGCCAGTAATAGCAGAAGGAAAAGTCGATACGCCTGAAAAAGCTAAGGCCTGTCTGGAATTGGGCGCCTTCTCAGTAGTTGTAGGAAGTGCCATAACCCGTCCCCAGCTGATTACCGAGCGATTTGTAAAAGAGATGAGATAAATAAAAAACAGCACTTATAGTGCATACAACTTAATTATCTCAAGTTTTGCAGTTGAATATCCAGGTTTAACCCTTGCGGTTATTGAAACTTCTTATAAATAATTATCAAAAAACACACAAAAAGACACCTCTCTTTGGTAAAATGTAGTCACCATAACAACATTC
>NZ_BAAGIR010000254.1:0-1476 GCF_054658155.1 Alkalibacterium sp. m-11 | reverse complement strand
TTATTTTACCTTTGCTGGAGACATTTGACAAGAAAAAAAGCAATGTGATCCAGCAGTGTATTCACGTCTGCTGGATCACATTGCCTTTTTCCGCCTCTTTTTTATCGGTATAGAATGCTTTTCTACAACAAAGGTCGTCAACGATTCGAATGAGATCTGTCGAATCATAAAACTCATGATTGTACACCCGTAACCGGTCCATCGTTCTAGCGAGAGCTTCTACGCTGCCTTTTGTCTGAGGGCGGAACGGGCGACAGACCATTGTTCTAAATCCAGCGTCTTTACTAAAGGAATAGAAGCGATCGTTTAAATGAACCTGAGAGAATTGGGTTCGTGATCGGTCGACGACAGTTTTCATATTATCGAACCATATTTCTTCTGGAACACCACCGGTGTGATAAAAGGCATCATTCATGCACTCAAACAATGTATCCTGTTTACGGTCAAAGGTAAGCGTAATAAATTTCTTCTTTGAATAGGGCAATATATAAAGGAAAATATTAAAGCGGAAGGCTTCTCCCTGACTGCTTATCAGTCGCATTTCTTCTTTCCAATCGATTTGTGCTGAAAGACCAGGCGTATATTCGACACGAACCGTTGCTTTCTGTACCCGTTCTTTTTTCACTCCACGGCAATAGTCTCTAACGAGACTGTAACTCCCATCGAACCCTTTCTTTTGTATGAATTTGAAGATACTTTTAGCGGTACATTGATCTTCTAACTTAGTATCTATGATTTGTTTGAATGAATCTAATTTACTCGGATATATCCTCCTTGTTTTAGGTTTATCACCTTTCAACGCTTCCTGATACGCTGCTTTAACCGTGCGATAATCACATCCGTATTGTTCCGCTAACGCAGTATAATTGGGCTTTATGCCATCAATCATATGTTTTTTCACTCCTTCTCTGATATCTCTTCTCATTCCTATTCCACTCCAATTCTATAGGGGATAAGAAGAGTATATAAAAAATGTAGGAAAACCAACAATTTTACATTGTCATTTTCCTACATTTTATAACTGTTCTTTACAATCAAGCCGTGCATAATGACATTGGCTTGATGCTTATGAGCATGAATTTAACGAAACTGATCCTCGAACTCCGAAGAAAAGGAGGATGTACTTCTACATCTTCAGAAAAAATACAAAAGAACAATGAAGACCATCTAAAACCGACGGTTTTCATTGTTCTTTTTGTTTGTTAAGAGCTGGTTTTTTCCCAGCCCCTATTTTTTTATAAAATTATTTAATTTAAGCGAACGTTAAGCACACAGTGATATTTTTAATTATAATAGAATGTCAGAGTGAATTTCATTGAAATCTGAATAAAGATAAGTTAAAAACAACTATATGATTATGGTGTCAAAACCCCATAATTTTAAGCACTTAATCAACTTGAAATGCTCAAAAGTATACAGTTTTAAAAAATAAAAGAGGGACTCCTCTTTATGCCATCACTTTTTCCTGATTGTGTT
>NZ_BAAGIR010000253.1:0-1517 GCF_054658155.1 Alkalibacterium sp. m-11 | reverse complement strand
TTTGAATTTGCCCTTTTTACGTCAGGGCAGCCTCTAAATCGAGCATGTAGGAGGAAGGCAATGGAACACTGGTATGAATTTCTTTGAAACACTGTAAGAAGACACACAAATAGAACGCCCTTTTCAGCGCGTTAAAAAAACAGTTAAGTTCGCCATTTACCACAAAGACAGTTGACTTGATCGCTGTTCAATCCGATGGAAGTATTTGATACCTGCGGTATCATAGGAAAGAATCTTGCTGACCCCTCGGATGAATCGATAAAGATAGAACTTTATTTTTGCCAACGCATTGGAGGGGCGGGCACGTGCAAGGACGACCTGTGTGTGGCAGGTGTTTTTTTCGATGGAAAGGGAATAATGACCAATGATGCAGTTCATGATGGTATACAAGATTCGCATCGAGCTTAACGTCATCGTTCGGGTTTTCTCCAAATGAAATTCTTCTTTTTGGACGCGGAACAGCTCTTCAATTCGCCAACGGGTGATGTAGCCTTTCAGAATGCGAAGGACATCCTCCTTGCTTTTGACGGCATGGTTGGTTAACAGCTTCATCGGTTTTTCACCGTAGCCATAAACAACAATCATATTGAGGGGCGTGCCTTTTAAGACCGGCAGTTCGACCTTTATATGGCTAACCTTCAGGTTATACTCTTTTCCCTGGATTTCGGTTCTGAAATTGATTTTTCCTTTGCGGCGTTTCGCTAGGTCAGGCACCTTTATCCGTCGATTTCGGTGAAGCAGGTACCGCGTGTCCATCAATCGGGTCACGAAGAAATGACCGATGTTGTGCACATACTGGAACATCGCGTTACTGTCATACCCTCGGTCCATGACAAAAGTGGCTTTCTTTCCTCCCAGAAAAGAATGGACGGTATTAAAGCCTTTAGCTATTTCGAAATTCTGGCTCTGGAAGAGTTCTTCCCGAGAAGAATAGAGATGATTATAGAGTGGGATGGGGTGTTTCGTTTTCGGGGTAGCCATCGAGAAATTGATGGTGGTATACCCTTTTTCAATGACACTTTTGGAGCCGTCCCGCACGAGGGACAAATGTTCCATTTTCTCGGCATACGGCTTAATGATATCGGATTCGTCCACAATGATTAAAGGATCATCCGGGATCGCTGTTTTGACGGTATGTAAATAGTTTTGATGGACCTGGTTCAAATCGTCGCTCTCAAACCCATTGCGGGATAACCGTTTGATGGTGTAGATCAAATCAATGTCCTCCTCCAATGAACGAGCGATGTTTGATAACAACGTACTTTGAGATTTAGACATCCCAAATAAAATATCGCTGTAGAATTTCTTTCTTGGTTTCGGGAGACCTTTGGTCAACTTATCCGCATAAGTAAATATATTTCGTTTTGTTTGGTAGATTTCTGTAGAATTCATGGTAAAATAACCTCAGTTCCTGTTCTGTTTTTTTGTTTTGTGGTGAATCAATTATAACACGCAACAGGGTGCATTTTGTCCACAGATTTTTGCTGTGGACAGTCAAAAAGCTCGAGGCTTCCATG
>NZ_BAAGIR010000252.1:0-1542 GCF_054658155.1 Alkalibacterium sp. m-11 | reverse complement strand
ACCTTTGGAGGCTTATTTGCCATGGAATCCAAAGGTGCAGATGGAATGTCGCTAGACATTCAGCATATTATACGCTTCGGACACTTCTCATTATAGTGGTGTCCGATTTTTATTTGTAGGTACTCAGTTATTCATCGCTTACGAAAGAAAACTGGACTGATTTCAATTTTAAATCTTCCAGTTTCTCTATTGGCTTTGAATCGACAATTGTTTAATGCATAATAAAAGTTAAGAGTATTGCAATCAAAATGTGAGAAGGTTGTACAATAAAAAAAAGGCTTGCCAGCTCCTTAAAAATATCCTACCGTTAATGGTGTCTAATCAATTAATGGTGGGAGGAAATGAAAGGATGCTAGCAATGCCTGAAATCAATCATATCAAAAATTTGAGAAATAACAAATCAATGTCTATCAATGAAATTTCAAAACGTACTGGTTTTTGTTGGACAACTGTGAAGAAGTATGCGGACAGTGATCAGTTACCTAAAGAGAAGATATCCGTTAAAAAAGGGATGATGTATGACGAGAATTGGGGAGAAATTGTCATTGATTGGCTAACAGAAGACTATTCGCTCAAACAGAAATTAAGAAGAAATAATACAAATATATTTAAAGAGTTGAAGGAGTTGGGTTTCACGGGTTCTTATCGAACCGTTTGTAATTTTATTCAGAATGAGTGGAAAGAAAAAATGATCGATGAATCAGATGGGTTTAAAGAAGAATATGAAAGATTGTCTCATCCTCCCGCAGAAGCTCAAGTTGATTTTGGGATTACGGAAGCTGTCGAAGATGGAAAAGTGAAAGATATTCATTGCTTAGTCATGAGTTTTCCATACAGTAACGGAGGACTGGCAGTCCCTTTACCTTCGGAAAACCAAGAATGTTTCCTTGAAGGACTCAAAGTGCTTTTTGAACAGGCAGGATTTGCCCCAAGAAAACTTCGTTTAGATAATCTTTCCGCAGCGGTGGTCAAGGCACGGAGCCGTGGTGAAGAAACTATTTTTACTGATGCCTTTCGTCAATTTTCAATGCATTACGGATTTGAAGCACAAGTTTGTAATCCAAGAAAAGGAAATGAAAAAGGACATGTGGAAAACAAAGTGGGATATGTACGTTATAACTTTTTCACACCATCCCCTGTCATCAAAGATTTAGAACACATACGGACTTTATTATTTGATCAATGTAAAAAAGATCGCCAACGACTTCATTATAAAAAGGAACTAATGATTGCAGACTTGTTGGAAGAAGAAAAGAAATATGGGTTAGCTTTGCCTGACTCTGATTATCCCGTCTTTAAACAATCTACAGTAATCGCTAATAAATATGGTGAAGTACGAATTGATGGTGCGCTTGTTCACGTCCCTAAAAGCTATCACTATGGCAAACTACATTTGATTTTGTATTGGGATAGGAGCTGGGAAAAAACCAGCTCTTAACAAACAAAAAGAACAATGAAAACCGTCGGTTTTAGATGGTCTTCATTGTTCTTTTGTATTTTTTCTGAAGATGTAGAAGTACATCCTCCTTTTCTTCGGAGTTC
>NZ_BAAGIR010000251.1:0-1543 GCF_054658155.1 Alkalibacterium sp. m-11 | reverse complement strand
CACTCTGCTTGCAGAGTGTGGATGAGTGGCGAACGGGTGAGTAACACGTGGGGAACCTGCCCATAAGAGGGGGATAACATCCGGAAACGGGTGCTAATACCGCATAGGTGATCATAGCGCATGCTTAGATCATTAAAGATGGCTTCGGCTATCGCTTATGGATGGCCCCGCGGCGTATTAGCTAGTTGGTGAGGTAATGGCTCACCAAGGCTGTGATACGTAGCCGACCTGAGAGGGTGATCGGCCACACTGGAACTGAGACACGGTCCAGACTCCTACGGGAGGCAGCAGTAGGGAATCTTCCACAATGGGCGAAAGCCTGATGGAGCAATACCGCGTGAGTGAAGAAGGTCTTCGGATCGTAAAGCTCTGTTGTTAGAGAAGAACAAGAGGTGTAGTAACTGGCACCTCCTTGACGGTATCTAACCAGAAAGTCACGGCTAACTACGTGCCAGCAGCCGCGGTAATACGTAGGTGACAAGCGTTGTCCGGATTTATTGGGCGTAAAGCGAGCGCAGGCGGTCTTTTAAGTCTGATGTGAAAGCCCACGGCTCAACCGTGGAGGGTCATTGGAAACTGGAAGACTTGAATGCAGAAGAGGAAAGTGGAATTCCATGTGTAGCGGTGAAATGCGTAGATATATGGAGGAACACCAGTGGCGAAGGCGACTTTCTGGTCTGTAATTGACGCTGAGGCTCGAAAGCGTGGGGAGCGAACAGGATTAGATACCCTGGTAGTCCACGCCGTAAACGATGAGTGCTAAGTGTTGGAGGGTTTCCGCCCTTCAGTGCTGGAGCTAACGCATTAAGCACTCCGCCTGGGGAGTACGGCCGCAAGGCTGAAACTCAAAGGAATTGACGGGGACCCGCACAAGCGGTGGAGCATGTGGTTTAATTCGAAGCAACGCGAAGAACCTTACCAGATCTTGACATCCTCTGACCACCCAAGAGATTGGGCTTTCCCTTCGGGGACAGAGTGACAGGTGGTGCATGGTTGTCGTCAGCTCGTGTCGTGAGATGTTGGGTTAAGTCCCGTAACGAGCGCAACCCTTATTGTTAGTTGCCAGCATTCAGTTGGGCACTCTAGCGAGACTGCCGGTGATAAACCGGAGGAAGGCGGGGATGACGTCAAATCATCATGCCCCTTATGATCTGGGCTACACACGTGCTACAATGGATGGTACAACGAGTCGCGAGACCGCGAGGTTCAGCTAATCTCCTAAAGCCATTCTCAGTTCGGATTGCAGGCTGCAACTCGCCTGCATGAAGCCGGAATCGCTAGTAATCGCGGATCAGAACGCCGCGGTGAATACGTTCCCGGGTCTTGTACACACCGCCCGTCACACCACGAGAGTTTGGAACACCCGAAGTCGGTCGAGTAACCCTTTTAGGGAGCTAGCCGCCGAAGGTGGGCTGGATGATTGGGGTGAAGTCGTAACAAGGTAGCCGTATCGGAAGGTGCGGCTGGATCACCTCCTTTCTAAGGATAGTGCCATCAGGGCACACGGAACCTTGCACAGGTTTTTACTTTGTTCAGTTTTGAG
>NZ_BAAGIR010000250.1:0-1564 GCF_054658155.1 Alkalibacterium sp. m-11 | reverse complement strand
CTGTGTTAGGGTGAGCTTTGAACAGGATATGAATGTGGTCTCTATCTTCATTCCATTCGATGAGAGTGATGTTGTAGTTTGTACTAATTCTTAGAAACATATCTTTGGCGTAATCTGAAACAGGGGGAGTGATGACTTTTCTTCGATACTTTATAACTAAGACAAGGTGGTAACAATTCGAGAAGACTGAATGATTGTTGTTGTCCAGTTCCATTGGTGTCACTTCCTTTCTGTTGGTTACCACTGAATATAGTATACAACAAAAATGACAGATTAACCACTTCAAGCTATCGCTTGACCGACATTCATCCCCCACTTTCACTGGTGCTTCGCACCCATACGCTTAGAAGTGGGAGACTTCTTTCGGAATTACGTTAAATAAAAGAACATACGTTCGTTTTCAGGAGAGAGGTGAAGCGAGTGAAAAAAGAACAGACCGATACCTGTGTTAAAGTGCTCAAAGTAAAATTAAAGCCGACTAAAGAACAAGCAGCTGAATTGACCCGGCTATCCAAAGAGTATATTTATCACGCCAACCAGCTTGTCCAGCAGGCTGTATCAGATGGCCGCTTTCCAACAGTCACTTCCAGACACATTGAGACGTCTATTCCTTCGGTAGTCAAAAATGAACTTATCCGGTATGCTAAGTCCAAATATGCTGAACACGGAAACTGTGTGTTCAAAAAACGAACAGTCTCATGGAACAATCAGAACTATACGGTCACTCCAAATCATCTCGCTTTTCCTATTATGCAAAAGGGCAAATCAATGAAAACGGCTATTAAAGCTGTGCTAACAAGTGATCAGTTTGACCTGTTATCTCAGTCAAAACGGGGAGCGATGCGTATCACCAAAAAAGGCTACCATTGGATAGCTCAGATTGCTTATCACGTTTTGCCGTCTGAGATTGTAGGAACAGACGTCTTAGGCATCGATCTAGGTATTCTGTGTCCAGCTGTCGGTGTCGTGGCTTCCAGCGGTCAAACAGCTTTCTTCGGAAACGGACGAGCAAACAAAGTTATTCGCCGAAAGTATAAGAAGCTCAGACGGGAGTTAGGGAAGAAAAAGAAACTGAACGCTATTCGGACACTCAATGATAAAGAAGCGAGAATCATGCAGGATATTAATCATAAGATTGCCAGACACATAGTACGGTTTGCGAGAGACATGAACTGTGGCACCATCCATCTGGAGAATCTTTCCGGCATTCGCCGGACCTCAAGACAAAGAGGAAAACACACAGCGATTCTGCATAACTGGACATTCGCTCAACTGACTGACTTCATTGAATATAAAGCAAGAGAAATCGGTATCGTTGTTAAAAAGGTCAATCCAGAGTATACCTCTCAGACTTGCCCGACATGTAAGGCCAGAAATAAAGTAACTGACCGAACGTATCAGTGCGGGTGCGGCTACCGGGGGCATCGGGATAGAGTGGGAGCTCTGAATATCGCCCAAACAACCTAACTCATATGGTCACAGTATGAGTGCCCATGGAGCTATAGGCTCTGCCATGGGAGGGGTGATGGCACACCCTTAAACTTAAGGCTTGAACAAAACAGAA
>NZ_BAAGIR010000249.1:0-1583 GCF_054658155.1 Alkalibacterium sp. m-11 | reverse complement strand
AGTTTCACTACGAGACCTAGCAGAGTCTGCTTACTTAAGATATTGAACCGCCGTATACGGAACCGTACGTACGGTGGTGTGAGAGGACGATAAATGAATTAATCATTTATCTCCTACTCGATTCTAATCCGGTCAAACGGGTACACACCCTCTTCCTTAAAGAGTATAATGAATACTGACGAAGTGAAGATCAGAATGAAGTCAGGAGTTGTAAATATGAAATGGTTTAAAAACGGACAGATTTATTTGAGTGAATCGACTTTTGCAGAGAGCATGGTCATAGAAGGCAATACGATCAAAAAGGTTGGGAGCAACGAATCATGTGAGGTTTTTTTTAAAGGTGAAGAAGTCATCGATCTTGGAGGGAGAACGGTAATTCCGGGTCTGAATGATTCGCATCTGCACTTTCTCATGACTGCCGAATTTTTGTCCCTTCTTCCTATAACCGGTGTGACTTCAATGAAAGAACTGATCGATCGCTGCAGAGTTTACATAGAGGACCAGCAGATGACTAAAGAAGATGTCTTATATTCAGAGGGATGGAATCATACTTTGTTTACTGATGACAAGCGGATTCCTGACAGACATGATCTGGATCAGGCCTCTTCAAGCGTGCCGATCGTTCTGGTCAGAGTGGACCGTCATGTCATGAGTCTGAACACGGCCGCACTTAAGGCTTTCAATATTACAAAGCACAGTCAGTTAGAAACTGGTGGGGAGATTCTCAAAGATACCGACGGACTGCCTACTGGTATACTGACTGAAGGGGCTCTGGATCTGGTTAAAGCTCAGCTGCCTGCGAGAACCAGAGAAGAGAAAAAAGAAGCAATCAGACAGACGATGAAGCTGGCTAACCAGTACGGCATTACATCGATGCACACTAACGACGCTAAAGATGATACTGTAGAAGAGACATTATCTTTATATGAAGAACTTGAGCAGGAAAAGGCGCTGACCGTACGCTTTTATCAGCAGATTTGGTTCAACAATGGCAAATACCTGCCTGACTTTCTAAAAATGGATTACCCTTTCCGAAAAGGAAGCGACTGGAACCGTATCGGACCGATCAAGTTTTTCATAGACGGAACATTAGGATCCAGAACCGCTGCATTAAGAGAAGCCTACTCAGATGATCAGTCAACTAAAGGAATCTTGACGAAATCACAAGACACCTTGTCTGATGAAGTGAAAACAGCTGTCGACCACGGGTATCAAGTGATTATTCATGGGATAGGGGATCAGGGTATAGAGACGATCCTCAATGCATACGATGCGGCCCTTGATGGCAAAGACAATGACTTGCGTTTGGGGATTAATCATATGCAGATCACTGGACTGGATCTGATCGACAGGGTGGCTGATAAAGGATATTTGACTTACGTTCAGCCGATTTTTCTGGAAGATGATATTCCTATCCTGTTTGATCGAGTGGGTGAGGAGCGGGCGAAGACATCTTACTTACTCAAGTTTCGCACCCTAATAAATGCTTCACAATCCTATCGGATTAACCCTCACCAAAGAAATTACGCAGCAATTTGTTCTTGGTTTGACTGATTTCCAATCAAAATTTCTTTGAATGCCGC
>NZ_BAAGIR010000248.1:0-1606 GCF_054658155.1 Alkalibacterium sp. m-11 | reverse complement strand
CTATGTGTAAAATAGTTGTCGGAAAGTAAAATAGTAGGGCAAGAAATTAAAGTAGACAAAAAGAAAGAAGACCCTTAATCTAGAGATAACCACAAATCCAGAAAAGAGGTCTTCTTATGAATCAAATTATAGCAGAAATTGCCAGTATATTAAAGGATTCTGAAACATTAATAGACAGTGAAATACGATTAGATCAGTACCTTCCACAAGTCATGTGTGAGTTGGTTTCTAAAGCAATAGAAATGATTGATTTGGAACTAATCCATTCCTATAAAGAACGAGGATACGAAATAGAGAAAACAATGAAACGTACCGTTCAATTCTCTTACGGGGGTGTTGAAATTAGGCGACGACGTATGCGAAAAGAAGGTAAGAAAAGCGTTGTACCGTTAGATGAAGCCATTGGCTTGGAAGAGTATATTCGCTATTCGCCTTTAGTTGAAATGAAAGCCGCTAAGGTTGCCTCCGATGGTGTGTATCGTAAGGCAGCTGACGCCATTAACCTCTTAACTCCGCTTCAGGTAAGCCATACAACGGTTCATAAGATGGTTCAAAAAACAGGCGAGAAAGTTCAAAAATGGACAGATGAAGCTCCGAGTCATATTGAAACACCTCAAAAAGAAAAAAAGAAAGTGCCTGTGTTATTTATTGAAGGAGACGGGTTATTACTAAAAGGAAGAGGCGAAAAAAACCCTGAGCTTCATCGTGTTCAATTTCATGAAGGTGTGACGTACGTAGGAAAACAAAAGCGACCAGTCCTTATCGAATCCCAGGTTTTTGAAAGTACAGTATCTAGTAAAGAAGCCTTTAAACGAGCTGGGCGGTGGTTAGAAGCGACGTATGATATTCGGGAAACGATAGTCGTATCCAACAGTGATGGCGGCAGCGGGTATGAAAAAGATAAATTTGAACAGATTATTGGAAAATGCAAAAAACATGAACACTTTAGAGATCCCTATCACGTGAATGAAAAAATAAACCAACGGTTAAGTTTTGATAAGCCTATGATTTTTGAAATGAAAAAAGCTGTGAGTGCCTATGATAAAGAGCGTGTACTTAGCGTATTGGCGACGACAGAGAGTCGAATAGAAGATGAGGAGAAAAGAGCTGATAACATAGAACACCTCCGTCTATTAGGGGCTTATTTAGACCGCAATTGGGAAAGTATTCGTCCATTGAAAATGCGAGACTTACCTGTAAGAAATGGGATAGGTATTTGTGAAAGTAATCATCGTCCCTATAGTTATCGTATGAAACGTCAAGGGCGTGGATTTTCAGCCAAAGGAGCTGGAAACTTAGCTTCAATTATTTCAGCTCGTAAAAACGGAACGCTTTTAGAAGCTTTAAGAGCCGAACTACCTGCATTTGAACAAACCATTGTCCCTGAATTTAAAGGCGCTGTTAGAGCTGTTTTGAAAAAGATTAATCGTCCTTCTGTAGGCGTTAAAATGGGAGAAATAGCTAATTATAGTTCCACATCAAGTCCAATGGGACAACTGAAGAAAATGTTTGGGTAATGAAACACACAGAATGAGCCATTTTAATATTAAAATTGAAGAGTTACCATCTCTAGAAAAAAAGTTTCCGCCAAAGTCTTGACACATAC
>NZ_BAAGIR010000247.1:0-1707 GCF_054658155.1 Alkalibacterium sp. m-11 | reverse complement strand
AATGTTGTTGTGGTGACTACATTTTACCAAAGAGAGGTGTCTTTTTGTGTGTTTTTTGATAATTATTTATAAGAAGTTTCAATAACCGCAAGGGTTAAACCTGGATATTCAACTGCAAAACTTGAGTAAATAATAATGATAATCATTCTCATTTATATAAATTTACCATACAATTTTTTCTAAGGCAAATGATTTTTTAGACAATTGCTTGTCTTTTACGGATTTAATAATTTTAATCGACTCCACTCAAAATACTGTATCATTGATTACTCTATTGTTTTACATGGTTCTTTTAATTGGACGCCAACGGCTTCTCAAAACGAAGAACACTTAACAATTTCTGTAGATAGACAATTAGCAAAACAATACACAGATAATTTTAAGGTAATATTTCAAAATTCGTATGGGAGGAACTTATGAATAAAGAATTTTTTTCAAAAACAGAAACAATAGATTATGTTTGGCAATACTCGAAATATTACGGTAATCTATTAAGCTATTGCAAAGATGTAGCAGAGAAGGATTCTGGAAATGGATTTGTCTCACTCATTTTTTTATTTAATCTAATGGAAAATATATTCAAAAGCAGCTTAAAAAATTATGATGCAAGACTTATCGATGTTATAGATATCTTGAGAGATAATGGCACTATAACAAAGATAGAACATGACTTTCTTAATAATAAAAATAATGGCATAAGAATAATTCGCAATCTTTTATCACATAGTAACTTGTCTAAGTATAATTTAATTTTTACTGAAGATGGTACTGAAATTTACTATCCATTAACAGAGAATGAAACTTGCCTAAAAATGTATGAAATGATTTCCGATATTCTTTTTAATTTAATGCTAAGGATAATAAGCACCGATACTATTGAGCCTCTCAATATAGATCTCGATGATAAAATTAATAATGTTAAAATCAAAATTAAAAAGTGTACACCGGAAAAATTAATGGAATTTAGAGGCATTGATGTTTCCATAATTCCTAATTGGGAAGAACTAAATGAATCAGATAAATATAGGATTGTTGAAAGTTCTAGCGATGTAAGAATGGTAACAAATATTGCATCAACTATTTTTAAAAATTATTTAGAGTAGTAACTCATTTAAAGACCAGACCCAGTTGTATAAAATAGTAAAACTTGTAATTATTAAAAAGCAAAAGCATCCGACTATTTCATCGGATGCTTTTTAGTCTAATCATATTTCACAAACGCATCTTTAAATCCAGCTTTCTTTGCTTTTTCTAGTTGCTTATCAGCATTCTTTTTAATACTATACGCACCAATCTGTACACGATATAGTTTCTTTCCACCAGTTGATGGTTTAGATGTTGACGTACCTTTCGCTAATTCCTTCTTCACATCTGCCCTAAACGTATCCATTGACTTACCATGTTTTGAAAACCAATGACGTGGGTCGCCATGATTACTAGCGATTTTTTTCTGGTACCCTTCATAATGGCCGATGATATTTTTCTCCGTTAGTTTGTATTGTTTACAAAGATAAGCAGCAAGTTCCACCGCTTCTTTATAAACTTTATTAAAGTAAGTTTTGTCGGTTAAATTATCTTCACAGTAGAGTAGGAAAGCGCCGCCTTATTGTATTTCTACAACAGGTTTGCGCAGACCCCTCCCCGAACCGTGCTTACACCTCTCGATGTACACGGCTCTCCATTGTTACTCAATTATTCAAAACTCAA
>NZ_BAAGIR010000246.1:0-1725 GCF_054658155.1 Alkalibacterium sp. m-11 | reverse complement strand
GATAGTTTGGTAGTCGGATACCTACTATTTTACCGATAAATGAGGGAGGGGCAAGTGTTTTTTGTCTTTTCCTTGATAGAACAACGGTTATAGACCTTTAAGAACAAAAAAATTTGACAGTAACGTATGATTTACAGGGGGGAAAAAGATGGGGTCTATTTACACTAAAACAGGTGATAAAGGCAAAACAGCTTTGCTTGGTGGGAGTAGAGTATCGAAAAATGATATAAAAGTGGAGTGTTATGGTACGTTTGACGAGGTAAATGCAACTCTTGGGGTCGTGCGTGCCTTAACCAAAGATGAGGACATTAAAAACACAATATATACAGCCCAGCAAAAACTGTTTTTAATATCAGCTGAACTTGCCATCGACGACAAGGGAAAGCAGATGCTGTCAGAAAAGTTGACGAAAGAAGATATTGAATCGGTCGAAAACATAATTGACAGCTATGCTGAAAAACTTGAGCCGCTTAGAAGTTTTATTATTCCTGGGGACAATGAAGTGTCCTCATTTATCCATGTTGCAAGAACAGTAGTTAGAAGGGCTGAAAGAGTATTGGTTGCACTTAAGGAAGTAGAAGACGTTAGAAGTGAAATCATACAATATACTAACAGGCTATCGGACTTGTTATTTACGCTTGCAAGGGTGGAAAGCAATCAGTAAGTCTAATGTCACCTTAGAAAACAGAGAAAAGTAAAGCATAAAATATTAATTTAAACGAAATGAGGAAAACTAAATGGATATAAAATTAAATACGGTCAAGCAAATATCACTAGAATCAGTTAAACGGATGGCTCAGGCAGCAGAAGCAAAGGCAGAAGAAATAAATGTACCCATTGTTTTTGCAGCAGTAGACACTGGGGGAAATTTGATGCTGCTACACAGAATGGAAGAAGCCTTTTTCACCAGTGTTGAAATTGCTATAAATAAAGCCTTCACATCCGTGGCATTAAAAGCCAGTACAGATACTATAGCTCCACTTGTCCAGCCTGGAGAAAGTCTTTATGGCCTGGAATTATCCAACAACTGTAAAATTGTACCGTTTGGTGGGGGCTTTCCAATTATTGTCGACGGCGAAGTTGTAGGAGCAGTCGGTGTCAGTGGAGGCAGTGTTGAAGAAGATATGACTATTGCTAGGGCGGCTTTAAGTTTATAACTGAAAGTGAGGCTGTGATTTAAAGTCAGGTGTTGAAGTATTCTGAAGGACAGGAAATTTTTAATAGGATAAAAGCAGATATAACCACAGATATATACCCTGTTGTTATCTGCTTTTATTTATTTTCGGGGGGAACAGCATTATGAAAGACAAATATTATGAGCTTTTGAGAAATAAGTATAATACGCTGGAATCCATCTACACAGAATTGATGAATTTGGAAGCCATACAAAATCTGCCAAAAGGAACAGAGCTTTATTTATCAGATGTTCACGGCGCTTCAAGTGAATTTGAGCATATTTTAAAAACGGGTTCAGGCAATGTCAGGGAAAAGATTGAAAACTTTTATGGAGACAAGCGGGATGAACACGATAAAAATAAGTTCAGTTTTCTGATCAGTTACCCTGATAAAGTACTATCAACGATGCATCCGAGTGAAAAAAGGTAACTCCCAATAATCTATGAAAAATTATGTTTCCCAAATTTCTCGTTGCTCGTATGATGATTTCTGTCGATGAAGGTAATATAATCCAATCATTGTCTGGATTAAACAGCTTTATAACAGATC
>NZ_BAAGIR010000245.1:0-1772 GCF_054658155.1 Alkalibacterium sp. m-11 | reverse complement strand
GAGACACCTAGGAAACTATAGATGCTCTATATAAGTGGATTTAGGGTTTTCTCTTTTGAGTTTTCCCTCCACTTATTTTCTTTTTTTAAATTTTTTCACATTTTTATGCTTATTACTTGACTTTTGGTTTTTGCCTACATAATCAGCGAGAACAGACCAACACTCTGTATCTCACTGAAAAGGCAGGTCTTTCTATGCTAAAACATTTACAGTCACACCAAGAGTACTTGGCTATACAAGAGCGTCTGCGTGGGCTTGTCCCACTTGAAGCACTCAAGGAATACCAAGAGACACTTGACATGTTTCAACACCTTAATTTTGATTCATCGCATGACCACTTGGCTTCCCTTTATTCGACTACCGGTCGACCAGCACTGGCTCAGATTGAACTTTTACGTGCCTGTGTCTTTTGTGCGTACTATGCGATGTCTTGGGAACGATTGATTCATCGGCTTCACCATCGCTCAGTTTATCGATTGATTATTGGGATTGATAAAGAGAATATCCCAACGCTACCCTCTTTTTACGCCATCAGCCGACGGCTTATCCCGTCAGGCGAAAAGACAATGGTCCGTCAGCCGAAAAAACGTAAACCAGTCAACCCATTTAAAAAGAATGAAAAGATGCCTGAATCTAAGAAAAATCGAACGGAAAGAGTAGCTAAACTTGTGCGGAAAGCTGATTTTAATGCGTTCCGACCTGAACGTCATTTACAAAAACTGTTCAAACACGTCAGTGTTGACTCTTCCATCCAAGCGGGTATTTTGGACAATGCGCTCTACATCTCTGGTGATGGCACCTGTGTGCATACGGGTGCTTCCAGCTACGGGAGAAAAACATGTCACTGTCGTCAAAAAGGGATCTTTTCATGTCTCTGTCCCCGTCGCTATTCCGATCCACTTGCTGATTATGGTTGGGATAGCTATAAAGAGCACTATTTTTATGGACATACCGCCTATTTATTATCCACTTACAATCAGGAGTTAGCTTGCGATTTGCCTCTTTACTTAAAGATGGTCAGCGCGAAGCGACATGACAGTGTCACGGCTATGATCAGTTTAGCTGAATTTTGCCAACTCCAGCCGGAACTCACATTCAACGGTTTCCTTTCCGATTCCGCTTCAGATAACTATGAAACCTATCGGTTATTGAAAGAGTGGGACATTCCTGCTTTTATCGCACTGAATGATAGAAAGCAGGGACACTTTAAATATAAACAGTTAGACATTAATAACGAAGGGATTCCCATTTGTGAAGGGGGACTGCCCATGGTATTTGATGGACGCGATTATACCCGTCACCGGAATAAGTTTCGTTGCCCAGCTAAAGCAAGCAAGTGTGTCGCGTGCCCATTGAGAGCCCCTTGTTCTCAGTCCGACTACGGTCGAACCGTTTATACGAAAACGGACGATAACCCACGTTTTTTCACTGAAGTGCCTAGACAGTCAGCTAAATGGCGCTCTGTCATGAAGCAACGAACCAGTATTGAACGCATTAACAAACAGGTTCTGCGAGACTGTGGTGTGGAAAACAGTGGGGTTCGCACACGCGGGCGGATTACGTTCTGGTTGACTATGGCTATGATGGTTATTCACCTTAAAGCACAATACAAACACCTCACAACTCAACCCTAAATTTTTTTAAAAAATCTACACCGTAGGTTTATTTGTGTTGGTCTTTTTTTCTAGACCATCAAACCAAAACCTGTTTGACGAGATAAATCCAATAGTGCTGTAAAAACCAATCAATTGTATGCTCATTTAAGAGCTATT
>NZ_BAAGIR010000244.1:0-1777 GCF_054658155.1 Alkalibacterium sp. m-11 | reverse complement strand
AGTCCAATGGGACAACTGAAGAAAATGTTTGGGTAATGAAACACACAGAATGAGCCATTTTAATATTAAAATTGAAGAGTTACCATCTCTAGAAAAAAAGTTTCCGCCAAAGTCTTGACACATACATGCATATTAAGTCAATTGACTTTATATCCAAAGCCGAGTATGCTAGTTGAAGACTCATTTTTCAGTCGGAGGATAATTATGCAGAATAATTTTAAATTGTTTTTTAAATACGTCAGTTTGAACATGCTCGGTATGCTGGGCATCTCTTTTTATATACTGGCAGATACCTTGTTCATCGCTCAGGCATTAGGACCAACAGGAATCGCGGCACTGAACTTGAGTATTCCAGCGTTTGGAATCATTCACGGATTTGGACTGATGCTGGGCTTAGGGGGAGCGACAAGGTACAAGATTCTTTTATCGCAGAATAAACTGGCCGAGTCCAACCGAGTCTACTCGCAGACATTCCTGTTTGCAGTGGGCATGGGAATTCTATTTATGATGATCGGCCTGTTCGGGGCCTCCCCGATGGCACGTGCTCTAGGGGCGGATGCCGAAACATTTGAAATGACAGCCGTCTATATAAGGACAATCCTGACATTCGCCCCGTTTTTTGTACTAAATAATATGCTGCTGGCCTTTGTCAGAAATGACGGGGATCCCTCTCTAGCTATGTATGGGATGGTCATCGGAAGTGTCCTTAATGTCGTACTCGATTATATCTTCATATTTCCAATGCAGCTTGGTATGTTTGGGGCATCACTGGCAACAAGCATATCGCCTATTGTCAGTCTGATCATCCTGTCCATTCACTTCTTCAAGCCGGGTAATCAACTGAAGTTCACTTTCCAGAAAATTGAAGGGTGGATCATTAAAGATGTGACCTACTTGGGTGCAGCGGCCTTTATTAATGAACTGTCTGCTGCTGTCGTCATGTTCTCCTTCAATACAATTATTTTCAACCTGGAAGGGAATAATGGTCTGGCGGCATATGGTATTATTGCCAATATTTCGTTCGTAGTCCTGTCCTTATTCGCCGGTATCGCTCAAGGGACCCAGCCGCTGTTAAGTGAGAGCTACGGTCAGAAAGACCTGAAAGGGATGAAGCATGTTCTCGTTTTATCCTTTCTGACGGCGCTGGTCTTGAGTTTAAGCGTGTACGTAGGAACAGCGGCCTTTACTGAAGAAATCATATCAGTTTTCAATAGTGAAAACAGTGCACATATTGCCCGAATGGCGACAAGTGGTCTGCTGATTTATTTTATCGGCTTTGTGTTCGCAGGAATGAATACAATTCTGACCAGTTACTTCGGTGCTACAGATCAGCCTAACAGAGCACTGCTCTTTTCGCTATTAAGAGGTGGTCTACTAATTATTCCATTAGCTATCGTGTTGAGTTATTTCTTCGGCATGAATGGCGTCTGGTCATCCTATGTCCTGACCGAAGCCCTGATTGTCATGGTCATCGCCTTCATTATTAATCCGAACAAGCGGTTGAAGAGAAGGTAAGAAAAACTTCACGTGCCGTTCATCCTCGGTAATATTAAAGACAGCAAAGAAACATATACTTTTCTACTAAATAAGGTACTTCTGTTAGCCAATCATTCCTGACAGAAGTATCTTTTTATATTATAAAATTTACACCTCAAGTTTCGCACCCCTAAGAACGACGTTCTATCCTTTTACCGTAAAGATCAGTTAGAATATTGAACTTAAAAGTACAGAAAAAGACACCTCTCTTTGGTAAAATGTAGTTACCAACAAACATTCC
>NZ_BAAGIR010000243.1:0-1795 GCF_054658155.1 Alkalibacterium sp. m-11 | reverse complement strand
ATGATTATGGTGTCAAAACCCCATAATTTTAAGCACTTAATCAACTTGAAATGCTCAAAAGTATACAGTTTTAAAAAATAAAAGAGGGACTCCTCTTTATGCCATCACTTTTTCCTGATTGTGTTGGTGTTTGATGGCTCTTTTAGCGTTTATTGCCATTATTTTTATCCCAAGACTGTGTTTTTTACGCACTCGTCCCCTGAATGGAATTCGGTCGATATCGTAAGCGCGTCGAAGAACAGAAGGAATGCCTTCTACTCCGTTTCTAAAATAAGTATATTTGAGGAATTCTTTCGTCTTCATCTGTTTTGCTTGATTGGCTCGCTGAATCATCCTTGGTGAAATCATTAAGACGTTTGTTTTCTTTTGTTCTTTCATCATGCCATAGGCTTCTTGGTTATCTGAGGCTGAGGAACAGTCCGCTTTATCAAAGACCGCTCGATACATGTCTGTTTTCTCATAATAACTAACCGATTGGGCTTTTAACCCATCGGGAAGTTCGACCATATTCTTTTCTTCATCGATGATAATGCCTGCGTAAGCAGGATTCGGTGAGCGTCCTTTTAATTCGGTAGTTACGAGATCAATCCCATTGGTTTTACCCAAGATTCTTGCGTCTTCAGAATCATAGGCACCATCAGATACAAGAACTGTTGGTTCTTCTTGTTTACCCAATTTTTCAATCGCTTCATAGGCAAAATGAACATCACTTTGTATATTCGCATCAAAAGAATAGTGCGTGATGAAGGAAAGATTTTCATCAACCGTTTCTACAATATTTGCGACATAACCTTTGTGATGTTTCCCAGATTTATAACGATAAGTGGCCTCTGGTTCAATCGGTGTTTGAAGACTTGTGGGACTGATCTCTTTCCCCTTTTTTAGAGAAATAGTCCCATCCTCATCTGTTGTTGTTTGATCATTGATGACACGACAAAGAAGATGAAAGTCTGTGTCCTCTTTTAATGTGGATTCAAATGTTTCTTTCAATCCAAAAGCATCCAAAAGGATGACTTGTAATTTTTCATCATACGGTTGATCACTATGGTAAATAAACTCATTCTCATGATATGAATCGAGGTACTGTTGGTACGCACTCAATTCAAAAGAGGGATATAGTGTTTCTATTTTACGGACGACTCTTTCGATACACGTATAAAGTAATTCGAGTCGAGACAGATTTCGCGTGTTGGAAGCAATCATTAGACTGTCCATTCGCTTTTTCGTTGGGTTGATTTCGAAATACTCCATAAGTTTATCGGACAAAGCTTCCATTTCTGCTTGAATCAGATCAATGCCTGTTTCTAATTCATACAGGTAACACCGTTCTCTGAAACGACTAAACGTTCGATCGCTAACGGGTTGGTCATCCCAGCTGGTTGAATGAAGGGCATGATGAATCGCAATGTCTGTATGGCAACGAAGTTTTAAATCCTCATCCGTCAAAGAAAGAATTTCTTTCAGAATAAGTGCACCTAGAATATAGTTAATCGGTGTATTCGGACGACCATTCTCTTCGTGATAAAGGATTTCAAAGCGCTTTTCATTGATAGCCGGAAAAATTAGTTGGGCAAAGGGTTCTGCCCATGAATTTTTTATCCATTTTTTTGTTCGTTCAGAAGTCTGAATGTAAGAATCATTAAATAAATCCATTTCGTTTTTATTATTTGGTTTAAACGACATGATAGCACCCTCCGTCAGCATTTTGATACGTCTATTATACCAAAAGAGCGGGCAAAATCGCACTGTTAACAAGGAAAAGTAGTAAACCGGTTAGGTTTTGACACCCTAACCA
>NZ_BAAGIR010000242.1:0-1819 GCF_054658155.1 Alkalibacterium sp. m-11 | reverse complement strand
GGTTTAAACGACATGATAGCACCCTCCGTCAGCATTTTGATACGTCTATTATACCAAAAGAGCGGGCAAAATCGCACTGTTAACAAGGAAAAGTAGTAAACCGGTTAGGTTTTGACACCCTAACCATTTAATAAACTATCCAAAAAGGCACACGAAAGCAAGGTAAGAAAAGGGCGTGCGTTGCCCAATCTATACCTTGCCCCTTGAAAAACCACTATAATCCTAATAAAATTATGCTTTTTCACTACCTTTTTCTTTCATCTTACGATATGTTATATACTCACGATATAAAGCATCACAAACTAGATGTAAAGTAACAAATGACGTTGCTTCATGTGAGTTTTCTCGAAATAGAGTGGTAGTATGATAATAAAGATTGTACGGAGTCATTTGTGCTAAATAATTAGTTTGAAACGATGTAACAGATAAAATCGGTACCTCTCTAAAATTTAAAACTTTAATATTTTTTCCTAGTTTTCTAGTATCCCCACTTAATGAGATAATAATGACAAAATCATTTTTTGTAATCATCGGCATACTTAAATCAAATTCAACTTTGGCTGGGAGTATCAACATATGTTTCCCTACACTCATTAAGTTCCTACTTAGTTCTTTCAGTGCATTTCGCTGTGCCCATCCTGTTCCAAAACCAAAAATTCGTTCTGCTTTGTGCATTTCTTTGGCAATTTTTTCAACATCTGCTTGTTTCATTAATTTTAAAGTAGCTTCAATATCATCCTTTTGCAAATCCATTAAATTTTTACTAGGTAAGTTTCGCTTTGATGTACTTTTCATGCTGTATTTAAATTCACTAAATCCTGTGAAGCCTAACTTTTTTGTTAATCGGTGAATTGAAGATTTGGAAGTATGGCATCTTTCTGACAAATCAACAATACTTAATTTCTGGCATTCTTCTAGGTTTTCTAAAATATAGGTAATAATTGCCAAGTCATTTTCATTAAGTTGATTATGATATTGATTTATAAGTGCTTCTAAATCCATTTATATACTCCCTTTCCTTTAAGAGTAATTACCATTTTTTTTGTTTTTTCGTGTTGTTTTAATGCAACTATCGTTGCTCTATCAATTAAAATACAAAAAGGCACCTCTTCCCCCCCTCGTATAATCTGATAAAATGAAGTTCACTAAAACAAACATTCATCACTTAAGGAGTGAAAAGAGATGCCTAATCTACTTCAGATTATCATGTATTTAGTTAATAAAATCAAGTGGCAAAACAGTTTAATTCAACTTTTAAACGATTATATTACTTGGCTTGAAGATGCGGGTGATCGACCACCTAAAGGGACCGATATCACAAAGCTTGATTACAACAAATTGACCCTTGATGACCCACCGAAAGTTGTAAAGATTGAACGGGCGGACTATAAATACCTTCTAAAACAGGCCGTGGAAGCAGGTAAACCGATCAAACCTGTTCGTCGCCACAAGTCATCTTCTGAAGTTCCTGAACATGTACGTTGCGCTAAGTGTCATGCGCCCCATGACTATCTCTATAAGAATAATGGTGTGCACGGACAATATCAGTGCAAAGTCTGTTCTGCTTTATTTAATTCGAAGAATCGTTACTCTAAAGATGTCATTCTCAAATGTCCTCACTGTGAGAAGTGTCTTGAGAAGATTAAACAACGGTCTGAATTCGACATCTACAAGTGTAAAAACGACACTTGTCCTTATTATATTCAGGCGTTAAACCAGTTGAGTGAGGAGCAAAAGGAACTCTATACTGTCGCACCATACTACTTAAAGCTACGATACGTCTATCGTCAGTTTAATTTAAAACTCGAGGACATCAAGT
>NZ_BAAGIR010000241.1:0-1820 GCF_054658155.1 Alkalibacterium sp. m-11 | reverse complement strand
TTCCATTGTCCCTCTCTTTTGGTAGAGCTTGTACACTGTTTGGGCAGGTATATCAACGAAATTTGATACGATAAACTCAAACGTCGTAAATAAGAGTTCGCCAGCTTCTCGAGTGGCCTTTACAGCTACTTTACGAACCGTTTCCCAAGATTTAGCTTGATAATCAATCTTGAAATACTGTGATTCTTTATGTGTAAAGTCTGTATCTGGTCCGTAAAGGACCTTTTGTTGAGCCATGTTCTTCAGTCGTGCATTGACTTTTAAACGAATAATATACTTCACTTTTTCTTGCTCGCATAACTCATAGATCTCAGGTTTGGCAAAGCCACTGTCCCCTCGGACAGTTAAAAACATATCACATGAGTGCTGTTTGTGTTGAGAGATGATGTCTGCTAAAAAGACTTCTGCATTGTTAGACGTGTACACATTGCCCGGACGAAGTTCGGCACCCAGAAACAGACCAGTCAGTCCATCAAAAGCCACTAAGGGATGATAACCCGTTGTTCCGTAGTGAGTATTGAAATCAGTCTGTTCTTGTTTTCCGAAGGTGTCTGAGTGAGTAGAATCCACGTCAATGATCATATGCTGTGTATTTTTTGGCCGATATAGATAGTGGTCAATGCCTTGGCAATTGATTGAAGTTGAACGATATTCTCCTCCGACAGTTGATGAATAAAACGAGAAACCATCGACTGTGAACCTAAGGTCGTTTTATTTAGCCCCTGCTGAAAAACTGGATCGTGACGTAGCCAATTGGCTGAAGAATCCGTTGAGTAACCGGCTATTAACTGCACAAGAACCTGCATAAATAAATCAATATAGTCATGTGTACAATAGTTTCTTGAATCACTTTCTTTTGATCGATGGAAAGACCTTCAATGAGCCACCGATATTGTTGAGGTGTGATTTCGCGAGCTTTATCCGTTGTTCGAGGCCACTGAAAACTTCCGTTTTCGAGCCTCTTATAGAGGAGAAGAAACCCATCACCCTCCCAGAGAATTGCCTTCATTCGATCTTTCCGTCTACCACAGAAAAGAAATAGCGCATGTTGGAAGGGCTCCAGTTTATACGTTAACGAAATCATGGCCGTAAGGCCATCAATGGATTTTCTCATATCAGCTTGCCCACAGGCGAGAAAGATACGGAGATCGTCAGGTAATTGGATTTTCATGATGACCTTCCGATAAGTGTAAGGATTGTTTCCAATGTCTTAGCATCTGCACCATTATGAATCTCAATCTCAGTCTGATGTACACGTAGTACAGCACAAACCTGTAATGATGAATCAGAAACTCTTTCAGAGAGCGGATTCGGCATAGTGATTTCTGCAAATCGCTTTGATTCTGTAACTGCCATCACTCCTGCCTGGATCAATGAATCCTCACGGATTATTTTATTCCAGTAGAAAAAAGAAGGGGCTGAGATTTGGTTTTCCTCACACCAGTTTCTGATTGATTGTCCACTTTGTCTTTGGGCAGCGATAATTTCCTGCAACTTTGTTTTCAATAGGTCATGTTTTGCCTGTCTTACAGTTGCCATATTTGCTTAGCCTCCCAGTTTAGACTTAGTTTTAGTACCGGCTAAGGATTGCTTAGCTGGTGCTAAAACTTACTACTATACTAAAGATTATCTCATGGCAGACAGTGTGTTTGAATCCGTACTTTTATTGAGCGCTTACAACAAACAATGACTTTCTATGTGTAAAATAGTTGTCGGAAAGTAAAATAGTAGGGCAAGAAATTAAAGTAGACAAAAAGAAAGAAGACCCTTAATCTAGAGATAACCACAAATCCAGAAAAGAGGTCTTCTTATGAATCAAA
>NZ_BAAGIR010000240.1:0-1844 GCF_054658155.1 Alkalibacterium sp. m-11 | reverse complement strand
CCAGACATATCTAAACTGTCCATCAACTTTAGATACGTATCTGAAATAGTGGTTGGCGTAAGGCTAATCAACGGATAGTGTCCTTGTGCTAAAACGATTGGGTCACGGAGTGCCCGACTGAGTGCTTGTCCTGAAACCTGTAACCCGTGAAATTTCTTCATCCGATATTGTCCATAACGTAAGAGGCATAAGCTCAAGAAGCATAACGCGAAATGACCATGAATATGCGCATCTTTCCAGACGTAGACCGGACGTGCTCGAAGATCCGATTTTAAGACTCTGAAGCTTTCCTCAATTTTCCAAAGGCCTCCGTAGATTCCACTCACTTCCTGTGTTGTATACTGAGGCTGATTCGTCACGACCGCATAGTAGCCGTCATATTGGGCTTGATAGGCAATACGCGCCTCGTCTAACTGAGCACTTTCCAAATCTTTATCCATAAGGATATACTGATTTCGGCCGCGTTTGAGTTGCGCCTCAACTTGACCCGGTTTTTCTAAGGTATCCATCACTTTCTCAAGGACACGTTCTCGGTCTTTTCGATCTTTTTCTGCTCGCTTGGCACTCCATGTGACATGAACAGTGACTGGTATGGTCAAGGGTTTGTACTTTCGGGGACGCCCTTTTTTCTTCGGTAGCGCCGCTTTTTCTTCCTCGGAAAGTTCGATCTTCACTTCAAGCTCATGCTGGATCTGCTTTTCTTTATAGGTGACTTCGCCTTCTTCACTCGCTCGAACCGTTTCCCAGTCTCCCTGTAAAGCTAACCTTTTTATGTCCTGGGGCGCTTTCTTCAATGTGTAGCTGATGACAAAATCATGTTTTTCCTGCACAAGAAAGGCCAGATTATCTTTCCCGTTTAATCCTCTGTCTGCTACAACGACAATCTTTTCCATCTTGTATCGTTTTTTCAACTCTTGAACAGACGCTGTTAAGGTTGATTGATCCATCGTATTGCCGGGGAAAATCTGATAACTAATGGGAATGCCCTGATTGTCGATCAATAAGCCCATGACCACTTGCACTTCATTCGACTTATGATCTTTTGAATACCCAAACAAGCGAAGTTCGCCAGCATTCACACTTTCAAAGGCATAAGTTGTGACATCATAATAGGCCACAGGGCCTGTCCGTTCGGTCTTATTCGCAAACTGCTCACATAAATGATCGATTAAGGCATCTTTCAGTTCAGTGAGGACATCAAGCGCACTATAATAGAGGTCTTTGTGATGCTGATGAATCCCGGCGAAACGAGACAGATCTTGATGTGAGCAGCGAATACTTTTAGGCTCCATTATGCGATGGATCACAAGGCTGAAAATCGCTTCGATCAGGGCTGGTTGATTGCGCTTTGCCACGTTCTTTTCAAAAAATGCAGTCAATTCGAGCTCTTTCCATATCTTTAAAATAGCGGCGTGCCCGAAGTGGTACGAAGGGACCGCGTCAGAGGCAGACCGAATAGGTTGCCGTTCTAATTCTATGGCAATTGGCTGATGACGTGCTTTCTTTTCTTCAGTCAACTGTTTGGCTTTCTTTTTCAGCTTTTCAATAATCTGAGGGTCTTCAGCGATCATCTTTTCGTAATTTCCCAGCGTTTCAATGACAACCGTTTTCTTTTTCTTTGTTTTGGGAATACGGTGTTGTTCAACGAACTGAATCACACGCGCAGAGCCTTTTCCAGTAATCGCCACATACATTCCCGATGCCTCGCTCTCTATAAGGATCTTTTCTTTAGTATATCATAAACGTACATAAGTGGACAACAAAAAGACAGAAAAAACGTTGATTAATTTGATAAAATCAACGTTTCTTTGCTTATTTTTCAGTTGTAGGTGCGAAACTCAGGA
>NZ_BAAGIR010000239.1:0-1859 GCF_054658155.1 Alkalibacterium sp. m-11 | reverse complement strand
CGATAGCGGTCACACTTACTCCTTCTTCTTTTTTGATATTGGACCGATTTAACAGGGTTCCGACTGTAAATTGTTTGATAAAGTGATCAATACTCGAATAAAACTCGTTTTTTTCTGAATTATTTGGTAAAATGTTAGCCATAAGACATCTCTCCTTGGAATGTTGGTAGTGGTACTCACATTTTACCAAAGAGAGCTGTCTTTTTCTTTACCTTTAAGCTGATTAATCTAAATAATCCTTATAATGTAAAGGATAGAACGGGGTTCTTAGGGGTGCGAAACTTGAGAAACTTATTATACGAGTTAAGAACAATTCTTAACTACAAACTTATTATACGAGAGGAGGAAGAAATAATGGATACTATTGAAAATTTAATCAGGGAGGCAAGCATCTATTTGGAAGATATGGGTTATTCAGAAGGGACAAAAATTCGTTATAAAAGTTGCTGGAACTGCTTTAAAAAGTACGCAATATTGAATAACACTTATGATTTCACTATTGATTTTGGATATAGTTTTCTTATGAATCATTATAAAATCGATTTTGATTCAAATTTAACGCCATATCAAAGATTTGCTGTTCGCTCTATAAAAGTCTTAAATAGTATTTCTAAGGGAGAGCCGGTTAATAAATGTTATCATCGTAAAGGTCTTCAAGTACCACCTTGCTATTTTGAAATCCTTAAGGATTATATAGAATTCTTAAAGAAATCAGACTTATCAGATAAGACTATTGAGGGGAAAAAGTTTAACATCATGCAATTCCTTCATTTTCTTGAGACAAATGGGATTACTAAAATCTCAAATGTACAATCAAAAATTATCTTAATTTATATCGATTCATTAAGGAATTATGCAACATCTACAAAAGTTACTATTCTGCATACTTTAAAAAGCTTCTTTAATTTTTTAACCACAAACAATTATAATACTCACCAATTATCCCATTTTTTTCTGATTATTCGATCAAATAAACTTGAAAAACTACCCTCATATTACACAAATCATGAAATTCAAACTATTCTCTCTCATGTAGATCGAAATACAGCCATCGGGCGGCGTGACTATCTCATTTTGATATTAGCGATTCAGCTAGGTATGAGAGCTGGAGACATCAGAGACTTGAAGCTAAATGATATTAAATGGCACTTAGAAAAAATTGAAATAATTCAAGGTAAAACAAAAAACTCTTTGCAGTTACCATTAAGCGAAGGTTTAAAATACGCATTAATTGATTATTTGAAGAATGGCCGACCAGTAAGTGACGACCCCCACATTTTTATTAGACATAGAACGCCTTATGGGCGTTTTGAAAAAGGCAATGTATTTTGGAGTGTTATCAATAAGTATTTAGTTCTTGCCAAAATTGATGTTAAAGATAGAAAACGTGGTCTTCATGCAATGAGACACAGTTTAGCAAGTAATCTTTTACAAGAAAACATACCATTACCTGTTATTTCAGGAATATTGGGTCATGAAAACTCAAATACGACAATGGAATATCTCCGTATCGATATCAATCAACTTCGCATGGCGGGATTGGAGGTGCCTCTATGATAGAAACAAACAAAAAGTACACGTTTGATGGCCCTTTTGCTACTTATTGTTCAATGTATGTTGAATATAAGATAGGGCTAGGGTATAAATTCCAAGTGTCTTCTTATTACTCAAGTTTTGCAGTTGAATATCCAGGTTTAACCCTTGCGGTTATTGAAACTTCTTATAAATAATCATCAAAAAACACACAAAAAGACACCTCTCTTTGGTAAAATGTAGTCACCATAACAACATTCAAAGGAGAGATGTCTTATGACTAATATTTTACCAGAAAAATCAGAAAATCACGAGGTTGAATCGAC
>NZ_BAAGIR010000238.1:0-1879 GCF_054658155.1 Alkalibacterium sp. m-11 | reverse complement strand
TGACCAATCATCTCGAAAAAGTGGAGGGAATATTTACTACTTTATTGGAAACTCTGTATAAGGAACTTCCAGAATTAGGTGAAAATTTGGCAATTGATGGAAAAATTATTGAATCGCATGCGAATCACCCAACAAACCGTAAAACACCAGACAAGCGAAGTGAATCTGATGCGACTTGGACGGCTAAAAATTATTATGATAAAGAAAATAATGTGATTCAAACAACTTGGTATTTCGGATATCGAGTCCACCTCATTTGTGACACAGAGTATGAACTACCTATTGCTTACAAAGTGACACCTGCAAATGAAGGAGAAAGCACAATTGCTAAGCTTTTAGTAGATAATTTAACTACTCAACAAGCGGAACGAGCTGAATATTTAATGGCGGATCGTGGGTATGATGGGAAACCATTGATTGATAAAATTGAACGACGTTCAATTACTGCAATTATTGATAATCGTCATATGTGGAAAGATGGCGAACTCACTCGTCAATATAAAGAAACAGATTTAATCTATGATGAAGATGGCCGTGTATTTTTTATTGATGATTGTGGAAAGTCTATTCCTTTGATTTATGAAGGCTACGACAGCTCAACAGATAGCTTACAATATAAATTTCATCCGAAGTATAGTGATTGCCGAATTTTCCGAATTAAACGTTCTGAAGATGTTCGAATTTTCCCAAAAGTGGCTCGGACGAGTTATAAATTTAAACGGTTGTATAAAAAACGTACAGCAGTTGAACGCGTAAATAGTCGTTTAGATCGAGATTTTCTTTTTGAAGACCATACAATTCGAGGATTGGATAAAATGAATCTATATGTTTCGATTTCTTTCATCGTTAGTTTGGCTTTTGCGTCAGCTAAAGTAAAAGAGAATATCGTCGAACATTTAGCGAGTTGGGTTGCTTAATTAAATTTTTTGATGATTTAAAGACCAAGGGGTCTTTATGCCCAAAAATAGTATTATTAAAAAAGTTATTCCAAATTACGTTTAAAAAATGAGCAATAACTTAAAAAATCTTGATTATTTTTCGCTGTATGAGTAAGTTATTTCAAAATCAGTGGAAAAAGCGAGTTTCGAAAATCATTTATCCTCTCTCTGCCCTATAATTAGTAAGCGTTTTATGGTATACTAGTTTTTGTGTGAAACATAAATACGATAAATTTAGACGGAGGCTTTTAACATGAGCGTAATTACTGATAACTTTAAACACCTGGCACAGGAGAAAAAGATTCAATTTAAAACAAAGGACATCGAAGCACCTATTCGTAAAAAAGATGGCGAAGAAGTCAAGCAGCAGCAAATCGTTTTCCAGACTGCTTTGCGTGTGAACCAGAATAAAGCGGTGGCTTGTGGCGTAATCATCCATGATGCTGATGTACCTCGTGCAAACTACCAGATCACTTACAATAAAATCGGATACGTGACAGACCGTAACCGCCTGCCTGAAATTGTGACTGAACTGAACGAAATCAATGCGATGCGTTCTGGTTACTACCGTTTCGTTATCTCAGGAGATGGTGAGATCATCATGCGTCATCTGGGCATCACAGGTGAAGATGTAAAACCGATGATGGACGTCTTCGTATTTGGTGGACGCATCCTGAACGCTTTACTTCCAGAACTGGAAAAAATCGAAGGACTAGATTTAACTCAACGTAAAAACTAAGAAAAGCTTCACGTACCGGTCAGCCTCGACAAGAAAAAAGGAAATGTACCCCGAATTGCTGTGACTCTAGCATTTCAATGCGTAGAGACAGAGTATGCGGAAGAAGAGCATCCTGCGCAATGGGTACATTTATCTTTTTCTCGAGAGGCTGGTACGTCCTTACAAGTTGTAGTGCTTCAGCACGTACAACTATTGTTGTGAT
>NZ_BAAGIR010000237.1:0-1884 GCF_054658155.1 Alkalibacterium sp. m-11 | reverse complement strand
TGGTTTAAACGACATGATAGCACCCTCCGTCAGCATTTTGATACGTCTATTATACCAAAAGAGCGGGCAAAATCGCACTGTTAACAAGGAAAAGTAGTAAACCGGTTAGGTTTTGACACCCTAACCACTATATAAAAAACTAAAATTCTTTTAGTGTTCTTTTAATACTTTTTTTGAATGCTTTCAATTGGTTATCATCAGGATTAATAAATAGTCCATACTCCACTTTTCCCAACAGTGATTTGAGATACATTTCGGGTGACAATGTTGAGCTGATATTTTTAATATGATTATTGATACCTAACTTTTCGATATAATATACTTCTAATCTAATATTATTTTTTTTTGATTTGCTGATTTGCATTTTTTTATTTACAGTTATTCCTGTTACCTCTTGTCTTTGATGAGGATACATTGTTCTTGTTTTTTTTTCATTCAGTTCCATACTTCTTGTTTTTAACTCTGATCTTATAAATTTTATTAACTTAGATATATTAAATTCTCCAGAAAACGTCATATCGTCTGCATATCGAGTATACATTATCTTTCTATTAATGCAATATTTAGAAACTGCTGTATCAAAGGATTTCATTAGGATATTCGAAAGGTACGGACTTGTACTTGCACCTTGCGGAAGTGAACCTTTTAATACACAAAGATTAGTTAGTGTAGTAGCAACGTCTTTTGAGTAACCAAGTTCCTTAAAAAGTTTGAAGACATCTACTTTTTGAAAAGAACCGAAAAAGTTTTTAATATCTAACTTTAATACTATTTTTTTATTTTTATGAAACCTTGCATTTTCCTTCAATGAAACATTACTAATATATGCCTTAGCAAACTTGCTAACTTCTATCTGTTCTAAAATTTCTGTTAATATCCATTTTTGAATATCTTTCAATAAAGGTAGCGGTTCTGAAATAGTTCTTTTATTACCGTTATATTTTTTTATTTGAAAAGTTCTATAAAAACTATTAGGTGAATATGCGACTGACATTATGTAGTCTAAATTAACACCTACCAAGAGGGACAGATGTGTTATATCATAAATAATAGGTATATTTTTTTTGTACAGTTTTTGGGCATAAGAAAGATTTTTTTTAATATATTCATCATTCTTATTTGCTCTCTTTGCTTTGTATATAAAGCGTTCTTTATAGGTATTCCAATCCATCTTTTCTCTCCTAAAAAAAGCACTTGCTTGCCACTATAGATTATTGTTTTCTAGGTAAAAGAACTGAAATGTGCACTTCTTTTCAGTTCTTTTACCTGGGATCATGCTAGCTTTAGCTAGCATGTCCTGCTAGTAAGTTGAAGTTGATTTTCTCATAAAATCAATGAAAACTTACTAGCGGAGCTTGTAAATAGGTTCTTCTCAGCTTGTTGAAATCAAACAAACCTGTTCATAATGAACATGAGCTAGCAAGCAAGTAACTATGGTAAGTATACATCAAATTTGCTATTCTTTTCAATAACATCTTTTAGTTGAGGTATTATAAATTTTTCAATATTACCTAACCTTAATTTTTTTGCAGTATCTTTAATATACTTTTCTCCTAGCTCAGTAACCTCTAAGTATCCACTTAAATCAGAGACTAACCCATTTCTTTTTAAATATTTGATAATTAATCCTATATCTGCATAAGAAAAGCTTTCGCTCAGTAAAATATCAAAATCTAAATCATTTTTCACAATTTTTAATACTGCTATATATATTCGCTCTGAATACTGTTTCATATGTTCACCTCTTATATTTATAAAGTAATTACCAATTTTTTTGTTTTTTCGTGTTGTTTTAATGCAACTATCGTTGCTCTATCAATTAAAATACAAAAAGGCACCTCTTCCCCCCTTAATCTGATAAAATGAAGTTCACTAAAAACAAAC
>NZ_BAAGIR010000236.1:0-1950 GCF_054658155.1 Alkalibacterium sp. m-11 | reverse complement strand
GCCAACGCAGCTGTTGTGCACTTAATTGTTGAATCTCGTTCTGGTTACGCGGCCAATTCAATTTCCCATTCTCTAAACGCTTATATAAGAGAAGGAAGCCGTCGCCTTCCCAATAAAGAGCTTTGAACCGATCCTTCTTTCCACCACAGAATAGAAAGAGAGCGTCGTTATAAACATCCACATCATATTCTTCAGTGATCGTCGCAGCTAATCCGTCAATTTGACGGCGCATATCCGTTTTTCCACACACAATAAAAATATTCTCTACTTGAGTAAAGTCAACGAGTTTCATTTAATGACAACTCCGCGAGGAGAACTCTCAAGGTCGAGGGTTTGATTCCCTCATAAACTAGTAGCTCTGCCTGACTATTTTTTAAATGGGCCACTAATTTCTGTGACTGGTGCTTTGTAATGCGTTGACGCTTAGTGTTATCGTCATGCAGGGTCACCGGTATGATAGATTGTTTATTCTTTTCCAAATTGAAAAACCTCCTGTGTACTTATGATATCTTAAGTTTAACAGGAGGTCGCGAGGACTCGAAGGTACCTAGCTATTCATCGCTTACGTTTAAATTAAATAAAAAAGAAGTCAGCGCATTTTGTTTGTTGGCTTCTTCTTTATTTGCTTAAAACTATTTAATTCCAAAAACCCACTCGAATTATCTTATCTATTAAATATCGTGAG
This sequence comes from Alkalibacterium sp. m-11, assembly GCF_054658155.1. NCBI lineage: Bacteria > Bacillati > Bacillota > Bacilli > Lactobacillales > Carnobacteriaceae > Alkalibacterium > Alkalibacterium sp. m-11. Next base: position 1,265 of record NZ_BAAGIR010000236.1, on the reverse strand, counting down.
ATACGTTTTGCAATACAACTCAGGTTAAAAAATAACAGTAGTTAAATAAGTTCAAAATCCCAACCTTAAATTCAATAACGTTTCACTAATCTCGTCCTCATTAATTCCGATATAGCGCTTACTAATTCTTAAAGTTCAATTCAAACAATGAATTACAAGTCCCCACATTCAAATTAAATTCCATATCGAGATATATTCTCTCCAGGTATCAATGAATTCTTTTTATTTAAGCCTTAGAAAGCTTCTTGAACCTTCGTATTTACTCTAGTTACCTAAATCATTTGGCATACCTTCCAGTTCAATTAACCAAAGAGAAACAATGATGTGATTGAACTAAAAAAACAGAATCATTACATTCAGCGAGTGACCTTAATAGAAAAATGAGAAATAGAGAAAAAACAGCTTAAAAAAGAAGAAAATCGGGTAGCTTTCTTCCTACATGACACTATGACCAGCACTATTTGACATAGAACCTCATTTGTAAAAAGCTACAATCACCATTATCCCCCTGAATTATGTATCTGTTCTACAAAATAAAGTATTATTAGCATTGACATTAATCGATTAATGAATATACTAAACATGTCATATGATAATTAATAAAATGTAAATCTTATAATTGCTATAACATTTATGAAGAAGAGGTGAACTTTATTGTTTGAATTTACAAAGAAGCCTATCATTATATTAGCTAGCTTGACATTAATTGCTACCCATATTCCACTAAAAGTAGCTGCTCAATCTGCTACAATACCAGAAAAATCAGCAACTGCTAACTTACAAAATAATGAAATTATAAGACCGCACGATTTTGATGATTTTGATTATCAGTCTTTTCTAGATGAGATGGTACGTGATATAAAGGTGGAAACAGGAGAAGAGATATCTGCTGTATTAGATGAAAATTCAAATGTTGTAATATCATACTACAATGAAAATAATAAAAAATCTAAAATAATAATAGTCGATCCTATAACTAGTGAAACATCTATTGATGGTATTGACTACGGTGAAATTATAGAGACAGAAACTTTTATTGATTATAGTAAAGTAGACAACTTTTCTCTAATGTCCACTTCTGATTGGAGTCCAGTTTATTATCATACTACTAAAAATACTATTAAGAAACTTACTGGAGATTTTGAATTTACCCTTTTTACACTAAATATCCACTATTGCATGTAATTAGAAAACCTGTATTCGTTAATTCCTCATTTTTAGCAATTATGTTTAAAAATAGCCATGCAAATGAAACGCCCATATGC
>NZ_BAAGIR010000235.1:0-1956 GCF_054658155.1 Alkalibacterium sp. m-11 | reverse complement strand
CAACACAATCAGGAAAAAGTGATGGCATAAAGAGGAGTCCCTCTTTTATTTTTTAAAACTGTATACTTTTGAGCATTTCAAGTTGATTAAGTGCTTAAAATTATGGGGTTTTGACACCATAATCATACAATATCAAAGATCGGGCTCCTTTTCACTTAATTAGTGAAAGATCGATTGGCTATTTTTAATTGATTTGATACAGTTTCTTTAAGGTTTTTGATATGGCTGTGAATAATCCAGGATTCAAATTATTTTAGTTATTTATTTAAAAAGAAAGAAGGTATTTCCCCGACAGAATATCGTAAAAAGATGACAAACAATACTGAAAAATTTAAATAGGATTGAGGAAAAAGCTTAATCATTAAAATAAGAAGTGAGACATGAGCGCTCACTTCTTTTTTATATTTAAGCTTCTTTCGTTCACTGAATTATTAACTCGCTTTATTAATTTCGCGACTAGTCCATACATGACCCTCAGCTTTATACTCAACGATTGGCAAAATCCTTTTGCCGTATAACTCATTCAACACTTGTATCATAGCAACATAAATCGCTGAGAAGCCCCAAATGATGCCTTCATAACCGGCAAGCGTTAAAACCACGCTAGAACCTGTGAAATTACCAATCGCAAGTAAGAAAAACAAAATTGCCAATGTTCCAAAAACAACTTGTAGAGCTTTATTTATCCGTCACGTTCCTGATAAACATAAGTAAGGTAAACAATCCTCACATGAATGCGATTGCAGCCATCGCCAAAATTATTGCATCCAATTTAAAAAACATCGATATTATCCTCCATTAAAATTTAACGATTTTATACAGCAACAGACTCCTTTTAGATTTATTAAAAAATATAAAAGACGTGGAAAATATGGTGAAGTTTGCACACGCTTGAAGACAGAAAACCAGTCCACTTAACTACCAACTACTTGGATTAACCTACATAAACAATTTGATATAAGCTATCGCGCCACAAATTGGACAGTACTGTCTAGAGATAGATGAAGATATATTTATTCCTATCCACACTGCTATTACATATTACTGGTACTGTGTATAGCCACTTCTTACAACGTGATTATGACCCTAAAATAAAACATTACGACCAGCAGAAGTGAGGGCATAATTAAACGGCTCATCAGAGTTTTCAAGTGCTTTTGCATTCTCTAAATGGATTCTCACCGAAGCAAATAATGAATCAGACTCGAATATAGTTACTTAGCTAAGTATTGATTTTATATTTTCGCCGTGGTATAATATCTTCATTGATCGATGATTCACAAACTTTGCTAGGAGGAAAAAACTATGTTAACGACATTTAAAGCAGTTACAAAAAAATTACCTGATGGACTTCAAGTTGAATGTAACTCAAGAGGATTTAAAATTATAGCAGATGAACCAGAAGATCTTGGTGGGACTGACAAGGCAATGAACCCTGTTGAAATGGTTTTATGCGCTTTAGGTGCTTGCCAAACTATTGTTGCTAGTGCATTTGCTGAAGCTCATAATTTCTCTTTTGACGAATTTCACGTTGAACTTGAGGGTGATTTGGATCCAGATGGCTTTTTAGGACTCGCGGATGTAAGAAATGGCTTTGAAGAAATTCGTTTTTCTATGCACTTTAAAACAAATGAATCACAAGAAAAAGCAGAAGCCTTTGCAAATTTTATTGAAAAAACTTGTCCAGTAGGAGATTGTTTAGAAAACGGTGTTAAATTAGTATTATCTAATGTTGTCAGATATTAATTTAAATGACTAAGCTAGTTTAAATATAATCTTTTGTACAGCAGATTGGAATTTATTCAATTATCAATCTGCTGTTTATTATAATTAACTCAAGTTTTGCAGTTGAATATCCAGGTTTAACCCTTGCGGTTATTGAAACTTCTTATAAATAATTATCAAAAAACACACAAAAAGACACCTCTCTTTGGTAAAATGTAGTCACCATAACAA
>NZ_BAAGIR010000234.1:0-1962 GCF_054658155.1 Alkalibacterium sp. m-11 | reverse complement strand
GTGTACTTGAACTGTTGCGAAAAGCATTAAAATCAGAAGGGCTGTTTTGAGCTTCGCTCAATAGGCATTCATCTCCCACCTACGCTTCGCTTAGAGGTGGGAGTCTTCTGTCAAATGGTGATAAAAAAACACGGGCCAGACTTTTTTAAAAGTCCGACTCGTGGATATAGTACGATTTATTGCTTCTTGAATTTAGGGGTTCTCGCGGCTTTCGTTTCACCTGCTGCTTTTAAAGCATAGCCTGTGATCATCGGCCCGAAAATCTCAAAGAACACTGCCCCTGCCAGGACAACACCAGTAATCGCTCCGGATACGTTAGGAATGCTTCGTTCGGCTACAGTAGCGAGGCCAATGGCGATACCTGCTTGTGGAAAGAGGCCAAGACCTATATAAGGACGAACCTCCTTACTCACATCTGTAAATTGAGAAAACACCAGAGAACCGAAGTATTTACCAATCGAACGGGCAGCAATATAAGCGAGCCCTGCGACGCCTACCGTACCTATAATCGATAAATTGATATGCGCACCAGCCAAGGTCAGGAATATGACGAACACCGGCATTTCAATGCGGTTCAGTAAAGTTGCGATCAGCACTTTGCGTGAAGTCAGGTTCGTAATGGCAATGCCTGAAAAGATGTTGGTCAATACCGGAGACAGCCCGTACATGGTGGCAATTCCTGTATTGAACAGGATGACTGCCAGTAAAATGACCAGCAATTTGTCATTTGATGTACCTTTACGTATAAAGAAAGAAACGAACAGGCCACTTAGTGCACCAATCATCATTCCCAAGAAGATGTCGAAAAGGACTGATCCCAGAAGGGCTATTCCTCCGGGCCCCTGATCTCCAAAGGACTGAACGAAAGATACCATCATACCAAATGTCATGATAGCAACCAGGTTGTCGAAAGCGACCAGCCCCAGCACATTCTGAGTCATTTCCCCTTCTGAGCGTGTATCTTTAATGACTTCAACTACTCCAGCTGGTGAAACGGTCAATGCCAGAGTCCCTAGTATCAAAGCATACTGTATTGGCATTCCGACCAGCCAAGTCAGCAGTGACGTGACGGCAACTGTCAAAACAGCGTTCCCCATGGAAATAGTTACAAGATTTTTTCCGAATTTTTTAAACATGAGATAATGCAGCTCAGTCCCAACGGAAATTGCCAGCATGCCGAGAGCCAGTTCATTTACGAAGCCTAAACTGTAGTAGACCTCACTGGTAATGATGTTCAGTACACTGGGACCTAAAAGCAGTCCACAGAGCAGATACCCACTGACAGTGGGCAGCCCAACTTTGCTAGCCAGTTTCCCGCCAGCCATGCCGACCAGCATAAGGATTGCGATATAAAGCGAATATGTCATGTTTAAAACCCTTCTTCTATGTTATTTTCGTTGTCGATGCCTTTCGTAAAGTTCACAGGCACGCTAAAGAATATTGCTGTGTCGGGCTCTGATAAGTCTCCACAGACACTCTCTACGACAGACAGAACTTCCTTGCGTTCCTCTGCACCCTTAACTACAGTAAAAATGGTCTTGCTGTTTGACTCCCGTTCTTCTCCCAGTTCCGCAAACATTGAGAACATCGGAAACTGATTCGAAATCAGGTGACCCATGCCACTACTGTCCAGCACAGTCGCACCCTTAATTTTGTAACGCATAAATAAGGTCAATATTTCATCCAGCAGATCCGTTTTGTTCAATACGATGACAACTAGCTCCATTTGTCTCTTCCTTCTTTCTAAAATTTATAAAAGTCATCTAAATTCATATTAAATTATGCTCCTAATAACCTTTAAATTCAAGGGATTCTTGAAAATTGATTTATTTTCAAACTATGTGTAAAATAGTTGTCGGAAAGTAAAATAGTAGGGCAAGAAATTAAAGTAGACAAAAAGAAAGAAGACCCTTAATCTAGAGATAACCACAAATCCAGAAAAGAGGTCTTCTTATGAATCAA
>NZ_BAAGIR010000233.1:0-1969 GCF_054658155.1 Alkalibacterium sp. m-11 | reverse complement strand
CCGCTCAATATCCGGGAGTGGGACTGCCCGACATGCGGGGAATACCTTGACAGAGATATCAATGCCAGCAAAAACCTCTTGGCATTGGCCAAGTAAAAGAAAATCAATGAGGCAGGGACTGCCTTTTAAGCCTACCCCTATCCGATTCCTCTGTCTGTATGAAGTCTGTGCAGACAAGAATGGAGTTCGTAGGAAGCCCCCACTTCAAAATCCAAAGGATTTAAGTGGTGGGTAGTTCACTCAACAGAATAAATAATGCGGTTGATTAGACAGGTGGAATGATTAGTGATATTGGTGCGGGTGCAACTATCTAACTTGACAGAGGGATGAATCATATTTTATATGAAGCGACTCATGAAGGATAAAACATCCTTTGTGATCGTTCACTAGCTTTTCACGATTAGAAATGCCGAATCGACCTTCGAGGCCAATGATGGTCGCATTGTGGAACAGGGAAATCATGATGAACTCATGGAAGAAGGCGGCATGTATTCTGAGGTGTATTATTCTCAGTTTGAAAACTATGCCTGATCTTAAGTCAATTACATTAAAAGGAAAGCCATTCTGACTAATGGTGTTCCTTTTTGTTTTATTAAATTTGATCACATCGATGAATAAGCTGATTCTGTTGCTTATCAGAACTTTTAGGATGAGTGACTGTTTCATAAGTACGGAATAGGAGGCATACGCCCTCTTACCAGGACTACAATCACTACGTAAAAAGCACTAGTAGATTCTCACCACATGAAGAGACTCAACGCTAGCCAGGAGACAGAAAAAAAGCCTCAGTCATTTTCCTAAATCCATACACTAGGCACAGAATCGGAAAAGAATGAGGCATCTGTTAGAATAATTGCTATAAAGCATAATCATAAAAGAAGGAGCGTCGACAAGCTGATGACCAGCGGCATGGTCACGATCGAGAAGAAACTGGCCAGAATGATGATGCGTGCACCGTATTCGTAATCCCCGCCGTATAGCTGCGAAAAAAGTGCAGTATTCACGGCAGTCGGTGTACAGTTCGCTATGGCAAGTACCAGCAGGACGGAAGGATCACTAATCGGTAAGAGCCAGATTAACAGAAGAGCAACGGCTGGAGCAATCAGAAGACGGATGAACACGATCCAGTAGTTGGATTTGACAAAGAATATTTCCTTGAACTGACTTCTGGCCAGGTAACCTCCAAGAAGGATCATTCCTAGAGGAGAACTAAGGCCACCAATCGTATCCAGACTGTTATATAAAACGTCAGGCAACGGGATACGGGTGATGTACAGGCCGAAACCAACAAACGCACCGATACTAGCCGGATTCGTAAATATAGATTTTATAGTGATCGGCTGATTACCTTCTGACAGCATCCATATTCCATATGTAAACTGGAAAATTGCTGAAACAACTATATACATGGATAAGTAAAAGATGCCTTCGTATCCAAGTATCGGTAGAATAATGGGAATACCCATAAATGCAGTATTCGAAAACACGATGGCATACCGGTCTATCTTCGACCGGTTTCTCAATACCGTATGGGCTATGAAAATACGTGAGAGTGTAATGGCAAGGGATCCGATTAGGGAAGTGAAGAGGAGTTGCAGCTGACCGCTGTCGTAGTCCTGCTGAAACGAGAGCATCAGAACGATCGGAATGACAAACTTCGTCACGATATTGGCCAACTGCTGACTGCCGTCCATATTGAGAAAATTGATTTTTACAAGGATGAATCCAAACATCATAATGAAAAACATCTGAAGCAGCTGATCGAAAATTACTAATGAAATGTCCATAGGGTTCGCCTTCAATCTATTATGTAGTAAACTATTTAATGAAGATTCTTTATCATACTGCGACAGAAGACACTCGCTTCTATAAGCGGGTGATGAATGGCGCTCGAGCTTGCTCGACAGTATTTTCGAAAAAAGTAAAAAATAAGTCTTATTCCTGCAATAACTCGTCACACAAAAGTCAT
>NZ_BAAGIR010000232.1:0-2005 GCF_054658155.1 Alkalibacterium sp. m-11 | reverse complement strand
CACCCTTGTGACCTTAACTGAAACCATTCAAGTGTTTGTCAAGGGCAAATGCGGCTCCGATTGGTATAGTCAGTGGGCCTTCACCACCTTTAATTTTTAGTTTTCATAAAAAATTTGACAGTTCCATATGTACCTCAATTATTTTCTATTGACTCATTAATGTAAAGAAATATCTATCAGAAAACCGTTCAATAGTTAATATCAGGAAAAACTTTACATTACTTTCTACTTTACATTAAATTTGAAGACCGGTGTAATAACTCACCCCAAAGAGGGTGACATCGTTTTAAACGAACAATATGAAGCTCTCGCAAACCATTATGTTATGGCCATTATGCCTGCTCAGGTAAGAAAACCTAAACAGAAAGCAGCGGTTGAAGGAGCGGTTGGTAAAATTGCAACGGCAGTTATTGCTTCATTAAGAAATGAAATATATACAACAATGGGAGAACTAAAATTAGCTGTTCGTGAGAAATTGGAAATTTATAATAATAAAGAATTTCAAAAGCGTGAAGGCAGTCGTTCGCTTGTTTTTAAAGAGTCAGAACAGGAATTTTTGCGTGCCTTGCCTTCTGTTCCATACGAAATATCAGAATGGGTTTACGGAAGAAAAGTAAAACTGGATTGTCATATTACGTATCAAAAGAATAATTACTCTTGTCCCTATCAATATGTCAAAAAGAGCGTTGATTTAAAAGTAACAGATAACTTTCTTGAAATTTATTATCAAAATGAACGAATTGCGACTCACAAACGATTCCCATCATATAAAGAATATAACTTTTCAACCTTGCCAGAACATCTACCAGATCAACTTAATCAACTCGAATGGAATGACCAACGACTATTAAATTGGGCACAAAAAATTGGACCTTTCACCCATAAAGTGATTCAGCGTATCTTTGAAAACCTACCACTCAAAGAACAAGGATATCAATCGTGCTTATCTGTTCTCAATTTATCGAAGAAGTATTCAAATGCTTCTTTAGAGAAGGCTTGTCAAATAGCTTTAGAACGTGTCCATTCCCCAAGATACCGTCAACTAAAGGCAATATTAACGAATCCTGTTAATAATGAAGCGATTGAACATGCAGAGACCAACTATAAAGAATCCATGGGATTCGTGAGAGGATCAGACTATTATGGAGGCGATAAGAATGATTGATAACGAAACGATTAGAAAATTACGTCAAATGGATTTAAGTGAATTAGTAGACGCTTTAGAAATTCAAGAGATGGACAATGATACACGACAACTGTCTTTTGATGAACGACTTCAACTGGGTACTGACCATCTATATCAAGAGAAATACAATAAACGGGTGAATGGATTAATTAAACGATCCAAATTTCGTATTCAAAACGCAACTGTTTCTGCTATTCATTATGACAAACGAGATATTGATCGTCAGACACTTAATGAATTAGCCACCTGCAGCTATATCAATCACCGAAGAAACATTATTTTTCAGGGCTTCACTGGGTCAGGAAAGACCTATTTAGCCTGCGCTTTAGGACGAGAAGCGTGTAAACGAGAAATTCGAACACGCTATATTCGTTTGCCTGACTTATTAATAGAGCGGGACGAAGCGACACTTAAACCTAAAGGTGTAACCAACCTCATCACAAAATTCTCAAATTATAGCCTGCTAGTTATTGATGAATTATGTAAATCTTTCCATAATTCATCTTATGGACAGAGATTTGTTATGTAAAGTTATTAATTATTATGTTGAATTCATAGGCTTTTCGTGTTTCTAACTGTACATAATATAGTATCCTTAATTTAAAAGCATTATGGTGGTAAGTCAAGAGAATAGATTATAAATAGACAACCTAATTTCATAAAAAAGGGTGCACTGAACTAAACCGTCACGTATTCGAAAATACGTTCGGTTTATGTCTTCGGATAGTCGTCCTTAAGAAATAGTTTCTCTTAAGACTCCATCGCCTCCGATCTTGCGATATAGAGTTGGTGATCGCTTAGGAGTGCAAACACCAGACG
>NZ_BAAGIR010000231.1:0-2007 GCF_054658155.1 Alkalibacterium sp. m-11 | reverse complement strand
TGGATCTGTTATAAAGCTGTTTAATCCAGACAATGATTGGATTATATTACCTTCATCGACAGAAATCATCATACGAGCAACGAGAAATTTGGGAAACATAATTTTTCATAGATTATTGGGAGTTACCCCTTTAAGTCAGTATAACATCGTTAAAAACGAAAAAATAGGTCGTTAATAAAGTGACTCTTTTATCAGAGAGCGTTTCTCCGAAGATAATTATTTGAACCAATCAGGTTTCTCCGGGTAGTTATGGTTTTTATTACTATTTTCTCCTACGTACACTTTTTCTTTCAACCAAATAACATGGAATGGTCGTAAGTCTTTCTACATCTTCCCCTTGAATCATACGAACTATTTTGTTGGCAGCGGTACCTCCTGCTGTTTTATATGGGTAGTGTATTGTCGTTAAGCTAGGGTCGATAATATCGGCCACATCATAGTCACCAAATCCAGTCACCGAAATATCTTCAGGGATTTTGAGTCCATGATGATGAATAGCTTTCATGGTCCCTAATGCAATATTATCTGTTGCGCATACATAAACTGTCGCTGGATTTTCTTTGATAATAGATGTAGCTACTGTATAAGCGCCTTCAATCGAGAAACTACTCTCGTAATAGGAAACATTTTCGATTCCCTCTTCTTCAATCGCTTTTCTAAATCCTTCTTTTCTCTTTACACCAACAGCCACATCTTCTTCCGTTACCCCAATGTAACAAATGTTTGTATGACCACACTTTGCCACATACTTTCCAATATCATATCCAGATTGAGCATCCCCATAGACAAGGGAATGAAATTCTTCATCTTCTTGCCCTGCAATTAAAATTGGGAGATCCACTGCCTTCGCTGCCTCAATATGCTCCTTGGTGATTTGTTTCGCAAGCAAGATAATACCAGCAGCTTTTTGATTGGCCAGACTATAAATATTTTCTATTTCTCTTTCTAGCTTTTGGCTAGTATTGGCAACTAATATTTGATAACCTAATTCTTTCAAACTTTCATCTATGCCAATCAACATTCGTGAGGTCGCATAGGAATCGAACCTGGGAATAATGGCTCCTATTAAATTTGTTTTTTTCGCCTTTAAACTTTGGGCAAAACTATTCGGTTCATATTTTGTATCCGCAATGATTTTATCTAGTTTCAGTTTCGTTGTTTCACTTACATAACCGCCATTTAAATAACGTGACACAGTACTTTTGGCTACTCCTGCCATTTTTGCAATATCTGAAATTGTTACTTTCACTTTTTATTACCACCTTCATTATCCTTTCAATTACTTATAGTTGGGTGCATAAAACCTCTATACCTTTAGGTTAGGGGTTGCAAGCACCTAGGATAAGGGAGGACTTCTGCAATCTCAATTATCCTATTTTTGCACTAGCTACCCTGTGTTTAAATGTTTGCTATGGTTTTCTGAAGTATATTCCATTACTTACTCAACCCTTTGCGAATCAACTCATAAACCGCCCCTGCAAAACTTGAGATGTAATGTTCCTTTTGGTATGTTTCAATTTCTTTTACAAGGTCAACAGGGAATTTAATTAACTTAGCTACACGTTCCATCATTTCCACTCCTCTAAAGTATATACTCGACATATACATATATTAGATACTCAAGTTTTGCAGTTGAATATCCAGGTTTAACCCTTGCGGTTATTGAAACTTCTTATAAATAATTATCAAAAAACACACAAAATGACACCTCTCTTTGGTAAAATGTAGTCACCACAACAACATTCAAAGGAGAGATGTCTTATGACTAATATTTTACCAAAAAAATCAGAAAATCACGAGGTTGAATCGACCGTTTCCCACTTTTTTAAAGAATTCAAAATTGGAACACTCTTGAACCGAGCGAATGTAAAAAAAACTCTCGGTGTTAGTCCTGTGGTACTCTTTCAGTTCTTGTTTACTCTAGTCTTCACCTCAAAATCTGGAAACCAGGCTATCCTTTCTTCAAAAGCACCTGAAGAAATTAGTGTTTACACTGTAAACCGGTTC
>NZ_BAAGIR010000230.1:0-2034 GCF_054658155.1 Alkalibacterium sp. m-11 | reverse complement strand
TATCTGGACCGAGACATCAATGCCAGCAAGAACCTTTTGGCGTTAGCCAAGTAAAAGAAAACCTATGAGGCAGGGACTGCCTTTTGAGCCTACCCATATCCGATTCCTCTGTCTGCATGAAACCTGTTCAGACAAGAATGGAGTTCGTAGGAAGCCCCCACTTCAAAATCCGGAGGATTTAAGTGGTGGGTAGTTCACAGTGTGAGTTTAAAGGAGCGACATAATCAGTTTTATTAAGACAAAGGTGTTTGTTTTTCTTACTCATTCACAACAGTATAGCCTAGGTTTTCAATCGTTTGTTTTGTCTGGTAAGCATTTGGACCATCTGTTTGTATAGTCAATTCGACGCGGTTTTCCGGGCGACTGACAAACATGTGAGTGATGTTGATGTGCTGATCAGCCAGCGTTTTAGAAATACTGGCAATAATGCCGACTTTATCTTCAGACAATTCAATCACCACACGTGTTCCACCCTCCTGATATCCAGTTAAGTCGATAAGAGCTTTGAAAATATCCTTATGCGTAATGATACCAATGACTTCTTTTAAAGGATTTAAAACGGGTAAAACCGTGATGTTCCTTTCTGACATGAGTACCGCTGCAGCCTCAATTAACATATCTGGAGTGGCGGTGACTGCATCTTTAATCATGATATCTTTCACTCTGACCTTATCAAACAAATAATTCATTTCATAAATACTCAAACTGGAAACGTGTGATGGGGAGTTTTCCGAGATAAGCTGTTCGGTAATCAAACCGACAAATTCGCCCTCATCAACGACCGGAAGGCGATGAAATTGATTCCGATCCATTATATCTATTGCTTTTGCTAATTTGACATCAGATGTCACTGTTACAACATCTTTCGTCATATAATGACCTACATTCATTTCTTAGCCTCCTAAATATGCCATCTGGACTTCATCGCTGCCCAACAGCTCTTCCCCTGTCCCTTCTGCCACGATACTACCTGTTTCAATCACATATCCTCTATCAGATATCCCTAAAGCACTATTGGCATTTTGCTCAACGAGTAGAATGGTCGTCCCTCTTTCGTTTATCTCTTCAATGATATTGAAGATTTCTTTAATAAACAAAGGAGCCAGTCCCGTTGACGGTTCGTCCATGGCTACTATTAATGTAATTCGAAATAATCAATACAACCAGAACCATAAAGAGATAAGCGAGTCGCCAATCCATTAAGGCAATGGGAATGCCACTTAGCCCAGCTGCTCCATTTGTCAGGTCACTCATATTTAAAATGGCTACTCGAATAATTTCTCCGACACCGAGTGTGGCAATGGCTAAGTAGTCCCCTTTTAAACGAAGAGTGGGATAACCGACGGCAAAGGCTACGATACCCGATAAGATTATGCCGACAAGCACACTGAGTAAAAAACTGCCTAAACCAGGCGTTTGACGGGTCATAATCCCAGTCGCGTAGGCTCCTATTGCCATGAAACCGGCATGTCCTAAGGCGAGTTGACCGGAGAATCCAACGATTAAATTCAGTCCAACGGCTAAGATAATATTAATTAAAATAGTAATCAGCGTTTGTTGGTAAACTGGAGAAATGAGACCGGTGGTGACGCTTATCTGAATGATTAGAAACAAGGCAAGGATGGTCCCTGCCCAGGCTAGATTGGCTTTATTCAATAATCTCAATCCAATCACCTACACTTTCTCTGTCTGGCTATTCCCAAGTAAACCAGCAGGACGAACGAGTAGGATAACAATTAAAATGATATAGACAACGGCATCTCGAATCATAGAGTTACCGTAAGCTGTAATCATGACTTCAATCATGCCGATGAAATAGCCTCCCAGTACCGCTCCAGGGATTAATCCAATTCCCCCGATAACAGCGGCAACGAATGCTTTCATCCCATATCCCCCACCAAGCATAGGGTTACTGTCAAATTTTTTTGTTCTTAAAGGTCTATAACCGTTGTTCTATCAAGGAAAAGACAAAAAACACTTGCCCCTCCCTCATTTATCGGTAAAATAGTAGGTATCCGACTACCAAACTATCCC
>NZ_BAAGIR010000229.1:0-2040 GCF_054658155.1 Alkalibacterium sp. m-11 | reverse complement strand
GTTTGTTTTTAGTGAACTTCATTTTATCAGATTAAGGGGGGAAGAGGTGCCTTTTTGTATTTTAATTGATAGAGCAACGATAGTTGCATTAAAACAACACGAAAAAACAAAAAAATTGGTAATTACTATTATGTAACTGGAGGAGAAAAAATGAATAGTGATAAGATCCAACATGCTGACATCACCATAAGTGCCGTATCTCCTTCTCAATATCCAGATGATGGTTTAACTGAAATAGTCCTTGCGGGGCGCTCCAACGTGGGGAAATCGACCTTCATCAATACGATGGTCAACCGAAAAAAACTAGCTAGAACATCGGGTAAACCCGGGAAGACCCGCACACTTAACTTTTTTAATATAGAAAATGAACTGTTTTTCGTTGATGTACCAGGATATGGATACGCTAAAGTATCTAATGCAGAACAGAACAAATGGGGCAGAATGATGACTGATTATTTTGCTACCAGAGAAGAACTGGCACTCGGAATCCTATTAGTCGACTTCAGACACGAACCGACTGATCTGGATATTCAGATGTATGATTTATATAAATACTATGATATTCCCGTACTTATTGTCGCTACTAAGGCGGATAAGATAAAAAAATCAAAATACAACAAGCATTCAAGTATCATCAGAAAAACACTTGAAATAGAACCCGGCGACAAGCTGTTCACATTCTCCTCTATGACTAGAGAAGGTCGGAAGGAAATATGGGATGAGATTTTGACGTATGTAGGGGATGAGAGAGAATGAAACTTTTAATGTATGGGGTAAATAGAGATACCGTCTCTTCTGACGATATTCACAAGTACAGTCTGACCCGTGCATCCAGAAGAGAACATCTACACGATATACATGCATTCGATGGAGTAAGTGAAGTTGTACTGCTTGTTACTGAAAACAGGAATGAATACTATCTGTATGTAGATGAGAAAGATTTCAAACACGGCGATCTTCTACGCTATCTGTCACAGTATACAGATAAAATGCTTGAAGAAGTGATTCTCGAAACCTACAGCAAGTTCAATGAAGATGTGGTCAGGCATCTCCTGAATTTATCCAGCAATGTTGAGACGGCTGAACAGCATTCCTATGAACCGGTAGATATCATCGATCAGGCGCTCATGGATGCAGTTGAAGAGAAGACTGCCGGACCTGTCCTGCAGATGCTGTTTAAGAACGCTGTCGACTTTTCTCTTGATTTATGTGAAAAGGAATCGATCAGACCATTGCTTCAAGGGAACGTTCCCCGAGCCGTGCGTTCGATCCGCTCTATGCTTGAACCTTCTGGAGATCATCACTATTGTGTAATAGGCAATGAAGACCTTACAAATCAGATAATCAAACATTTTTCTGGTTCAGACTTCGGGTCTCTAACGGTTCTTTACCGCAATGAACATACTGAACGGTCTGTAGAAGAACTGAAAAGATGGTTGGCTATTACTAATCAGCAGAACCGTATCAAACTGATTCATCTTGTTGATTCCAGTCAGTTTCTCTACAGACTCGCAAAAGCAGATGCTCTACTCATCGGCACGTGCGAAAATCATAACTGCATTTCTGAAGAACTGCTGCAGGATATGTTCGAAATGCGTCCTACTGCAAAGAACCAGCTGATATTCGACTTTAGTACTGCTCAGGACGAGACTGTCTTTTCCAGATACGCGTCGCTTACTTATAAGCACATCGAAGACGAAGCTAAGAAGCAGTACGATACTGAAACGATGGAATCTGCACAGACAGCCTTTGAGGAGCTGATATCAGTTGCTACAGGTCAGTATATGAACAGATACAATGAGATACAGGAATGCCAGCAGTTTCCTGCCTTAAAAAAGCTGCAGCCGATTAAAGAAATGGCGTCAGCAGAAAAATAAATCAGGTCGTGTAAAAGAGTCAGGATTCTGACTCTTTTTTTTTCGTGCGCCCGGCATGGGCGACAACTTGGTGGTGAAAGTCCACTACAGACTTGGCAGTAGGAACTGTTAGCGAAAGTCAAGGGTGTCCGCCGTGAGGCGGAATCTGAAGGAAGACGGACGC
>NZ_BAAGIR010000228.1:0-2056 GCF_054658155.1 Alkalibacterium sp. m-11 | reverse complement strand
AACCTCTTGGCATTGGCCAAGTAAAAGAAAATCAATGAGGCAGGGACTGCCTTTTGAGCCTACCCCTATCCGATTCCTCTGTCTGTATGAAGTCTGTGCAGATAAGAATGGAGTTCGTAGGAAGCCCTCACTTCAAAATCCAAAGGATTTAAGTGGTGGGTAGTTCACCAAGAGGAATTGCAGATCTCAGCTATAAAACCTGCCGCAAGCAGAATGCGACTGAAGAGAATCTGCTTAGTCTTATCGAACACAACCTGACCACCCTTGAAGCAATGATTGATTATAATAATCAAAATGATATCCGACTGTTCAGGATGAGCTCAGATATCATTCCATTCGGCTCTGATTTTTCCGTTAACGACCTCGACTGGTCACAACTCTTTAAGGAACAGTTTGAGCGGATCGGTGAAAAAGTGAAAGATTACGGTTTAAGAGTATCCATGTGTCCTGGACAGTATACTGTATTAAATTCAAAAAATGAGGATGTGGTGAACAGGGCAATAGATGATTTGACATACCATACCCTGTTCATCGACAGCCTGAATGTAGATGCCTCTGCTATTTGCTTGGGCATATATAGGAATCATAATTGAAAACGAAAATCAGCTGTTCTTACTGACGATTATTTCGGGAGTGGGAGTTGTATTCCATCTTCTTGCTTCAGCGATCGTAGGCTTTGATAATATGAGAAGCAGAGCAGAAAGGTAAGTAGACTGGACTTTAAATCAGCAGCAGGAAGCAATACCCTGTAATCAGCTGATTTAAAGTCTATTTTTATTGGCAGATTATAGATTTGAATCGTCAGATACAATATGCGACTTGAAAGGTTCTTAAAGCTTTTCATTAGAGATTCGAGAATTGCTCATTCAGCCGAATAAAAAAATGTTATAATGAGTCAGTTATTACCTGAAAGGGATGAAGCATAATGACCCAATTGACAAAAAAACTTCCCGGACTCTTGCTGGCGACAGGGATAGCCGTAATAGCTGTTCTGATCGAAACTATACTTCCGGGGCATTTTATCGGTTCAGCGGTTTTAGCCATGTTCATTGGCATAGGATTCCGTGCACTGTACTACAAACCTGAACTATTGAATGAAGGTGTTCAATTCACCTCAAAAAAAGTACTTAAATTTGCTATTATATTATTAGGATCTTCCTTGAACATGTCCATCATTCTTCAAGTGGGCAGCCGTACATTGATCGTTCTGTTATTTACCTTACTGACAGCTTTCGGAGGAGGGTATTTACTGGGCAGACTGTTCAAGATCAACTGGAAGCTGAGCAACATGATTGCTGCGGGAACGGCAATTTGTGGAGGATCAGCCATTGCAGCGATGGCACCTGTTATTGAAGCGGATGATGGCGATGTCTCATATGCTATTTCTTCTACATTTATCTTTGACATGGTAATGGTCATTCTGTACCCTATCATTGGACAGCTCCTGTCTTTAAGCGATCAGTTCTTCGGCTTCTGGTCCGGGACATCCATCAATGACACCTCAAGTGTTGTTGCAGCAAGTTTTGCTTTCTCAGAAGCAGCTGGAGAAATTGCGACCATGGTCAAACTGACCCGGACACTGGCTATCATACCGACCGTAATTATTTTTTCTGCTATCTATTTCAGACAGAAACTGAAGCAGCCCAATCAGTGGAATGAGAAAGTGTCATTGCAGAAGCTATTCCCATGGTTCATCGCATGTTTTGTACTTTTCGCAGGACTGAATACAATTGGACTGATACCAGTAGAGCTAAGTGGTGCAATGCGACAAGCCAGCCGATTTTTAATGGTCATTGCTCTGGCAGCAATCGGTTTGAAAACGAATGTAAGGCAGTTTGCCCGAACAGGATGGAAGCCATTTGTCCATGCAATTATCCTGTCCAGTCTCGTAGTCGTTGTATCTTTTGCAGTCGTAGCCATAGTCTTATAGAGTGAACTAGGAAACTCCAAGGAATAATTGGGGGAAATAGCTCTTAAATGAGCATACAATTGATTGGTTTTTACAGCACTATTGGATTTATCTCGTCAAACAGGTTTTGGTTTGATGGTCTAGAAA
>NZ_BAAGIR010000227.1:0-2090 GCF_054658155.1 Alkalibacterium sp. m-11 | reverse complement strand
CGGCGGCATTCAAAGAAATTTTGATTGGAAATCAGTCAAACCAAGAACAAATTGCTGCGTAATTTCTTTGGTGAGGGTTAATCCGATAGGATTGTGAAGCATTTATTAGGGTGCGAAACTTGAGTATAAAATCCTTTCAGCTTGGACTGACGCATGGCAGATATTTCGTTCTTCTATTTGGTTTATTTGCAATCAGTGGCGTGATAATATACGGTTTCTTTAAATCAGCTTCCCGATATATTCCTCTTATATTGATCGCATTAGGAATCGTGTCCATCCTTCCTTTTATCGACTCGGTATCTATTGGGACAGCGAGTCAGATCAGACAGGTTGAGGACATTATTCAAGCGGATGATTTTGATGATAACGGGCGGATCAGCTCTGAAGACCCATTTTCACATGAAGAAAAAATCCAGTTGAGCTACAGTTTTAATTACTTGAATAATATCAATGAACTAAACCGTTTGGACTGGCTGCCTGAGCGCTTTGACTATTATAATAATTTCCAGGCAGTATTTGGCTTTGACCCATATTATTTTGCCAATCATAACTCAGAGAATGGTGAGTGGTCCCCGGTAGAAACTGAATATGCCTATGTGGAGCTTGACAATGAACAGCCTGTAACTTTTTCAGTAGCGGGCATGGACGACATGGTCTACTTTTCTGTCTACCAGTCCGAAGGGTTTAACGAAGAGACACGGATTGATCTGAATCAGGAGAACGCAGAACTGATCATTCAGCACGATGATGAGATGTTCAGCCTGGAGCTGGAAGAAAATGATGAAGTAATCATGGTATTTGATTTAAGTTTCCTTCAGGAAGATATTTATGATTTACAAGGAATGAGCCAGTCCCGACCCCTAGAAGACTTGACGTTTGTTGAGGAAAACGAGGAAGTTGTCATAACTTTAATTGTCAACAGATTTGAAATTGACAGAAATGCATTTTACGGTGGTGACTTTACGGTGCTGCTGGATTACAAATAAGCTGGTCAAATAGGAAGCATTTTCATACGGTTTGAGGTAAACTGGATTTAGTAAAATTAATTGGAGGAATGCAGAACATGTCAAAAGAAACATTCACATTTCATAATGGAGTTACCATCCCAAGTATAGGATTCGGTACGTGGCAAATACCAAATGAAGAAGCATATGATGCAGTCACCATGGCACTGAAGAACGGCTATACTCACATCGATACTGCTTTAGCTTATCATAATGAAGAAAATGTCGGAAAGGCTATCAGAGATTTCGACATTGCCCGTGAAGATGTCTTTGTTACGAGTAAACTCCCCGCCGAACGTAAGGGATATCAGGAAACACTTGATGCGTTTGAAGAAACAATGAACAATCTGGGGCTGGACTACTTGGACCTCTATCTCATTCATGCCCCATGGCCTTGGAGTGAGAAAGGCACAGATTATACCGAGGGCAACATCGAATCCTGGAAAGCAATGGAGAAGCTTTATAACGATGGACTAATCAGAGCGATTGGTGTGTCAAACTTTGAAATCAGTGACATCCAGGCTCTTCTGGATAACTGCGATATCGTTCCTATGGCCAACCAGATTCCTTACTATATCGGGCGCGACCAGAAAGACCTTGTCTCTTTCTGTAAGGAACATGATATCGTAGTGGAAGCTTATTCACCATTAGCTACCGGTCAACTTCTGGACAGACCTGAACTGAAGGAGCTGGCTGATAAATATGGTGTGACAACAGCACAGCTGGCGATCCGCTACTGTCTGGACAAAGACACACTGCCACTGCCAAAATCAACGCATGAAGAGCGCATCATTGAAAACAAGCAGGTGGATTTTGTTATCTCCGAAGAAGACTTAGCTGTTCTTGATAAGATGGAAGATGTAAGAAACTAAGCATAAATTCAACAGATCTGAATCAGCCGCTGACTGAATTGTCGGCGGTTTTCTCTGCATCATCCCCCCTACCTGATTTACATCATAATTAACTCAAGTTTTGCAGTTAAAAAATAGCCTTTGACCCTTGGTGTCATTGACTTGGTACCGATTATTATGCCGCTTTTGATATTTGATTCAGCTGATTTTCTTTTAAAAATGGCTTGAAGAGTTC
>NZ_BAAGIR010000226.1:0-2117 GCF_054658155.1 Alkalibacterium sp. m-11 | reverse complement strand
GCATTTGCGTCCGTCTTCCTTCAGATTCCGCCTCACGGCGGACACCCTTGACTTTCGCTAACAGTTCCTACTGCCAAGTCTGTAGTGGACTTTCACCACCAAGTTGTCGCCCATGCCGGGCGCACGATCAAAAAAAACTCCTCTATACAAAATGAGGAGTTTTTTCGTATTAGTATATATCTTTTATATCCAAGTACTGACAGTAACTATCTTGCACTTCCTTCTATCATTCAGCTTCCCATGATTCGAATCTGTACATTGCACCGTAACGTTCAAGAATTCCCATGAATGCTTCTTCACCCTCATCAGGAATGGGTATAAAAATCGGTATCATCGTTCCATCTCTAAACACGCCAAATTCATCTTCCGGTAAGGAAATGCTCTGGTTCTCAAATACGACATTTCCTGTCTCATCTTCAAGTGTAAACCCAAATTCGATATTCTTGTAATCCATCCCTGTCCTGTTCATGAGTAAGAATATACCTTCCCAGTTATCTTCTTCGACATTCTGCTGTGCAACTCCAGTCCAGAAAATCGTCACATCATTGGCTATTGATTCAGCCTGGGCAAGATCAAGGACATTCTCGACCTGCAATAGGGCTAAGCTAATGTCTTCATCTTCTAGATTCTCAGGTATCACATATTCCAGCTCTGGACTATTCTCTTCCCATTCTCCGGACCTGCTTTGCCCATTCTCAGACTCCATTAATATATACTCCGGACGATAGCCGGCTTCGTAGCCTTCAGGATCTCTGGAATCTGGGTTTTCTCCTGGAATATCATACATGACATTGCTTATATAGGTTGTTTCTTGACGACTGTCACTTAATTCCTCTATTACACCTAGCTGACTAACATCTAGTTCAACATACACGGGCATGACAGTATTAGGTTCCAGCACGCCAAAATGTTCTTGGTCAAGATAGATCTGCTTGTTTTCAAAAATTGTCGTATCATCAGTAACAACAGAAAGTGTCAGACCTATATTCGTCATGGTTTCCTGAGACCGGTTTGAAAGCAGAAAGACCACGTACAATAGGCTTGTCTCATCTGTCAGGAACAGACCTGAATATTGAGCACGGACTTCCCCATCCTCTCCTAATTCGCCTGTCACTGACTCCTCAACCAACCCTTTCAATAATGAAAGGACTTCATCATTCTCGGCAGAGAGTCCACTGGCTTCATCTGATATCTGCAGAACAAAAGCCATTTCTTCTCCCTGTTCCACTTCTTCTGTGTCCACTGAATCATCTGTGACAGGGGCCACTTCACCTTCACTCTCGTCGTCTTCTGTGTCAACCGGTTCCTCAATGTCTTCTGAAACCACTTCGTCATCAGCAGAAGACGGAACCTCCCCGTTATCACAGCCTGCCATTATGAGCAGTGCTATCCCCACTAACCATAATTTCTTCATTCTTTTTCTCTCCCTTATCTTTTGTAAACTTTTATAGGGATACATTACCTTATTGCCTTCAAAATTACAGCTGATATGCTCATCTTCACTGGTTCCAGCTCTTATTTAGGTTCAAGATGGTTATGTTCATACAAAAAAAGACACCACAGTTAAGTGATATCTTTATCTAAGCCACTTGCCGGGCTTGAACCGGCGACCTCATCCTTACCATGGATGCGCTCTACCTGCTGAGCTAAAGCGGCGTATATGTGTTTTATTTCAAAAAAAAACTCCGCAAGCAGGGCTCGAACCTGCGACAACACGATTAACAGTCGTGCGCTCTACCAACTGAGCTATTGCGGAATAATTAATGCTATTATAACAAAAAAAGAGCTGCACGGCAACGTACTGCTTTCACAAAGGGAAACCCTTCACTATCCTCGGCGCTGGGAAGCTTAACGGCTGTGTTCGGAATGGGAACAGGTGGATCCTTCCCGCCATCGTCACCGCACAGTGACTCTTTTATTAAACTCGAGAACCTTGTTCTCTCAAAACTAGACAGCTGATCAACACGAAACAACACCACTTACCCTTAAGACACGTCAGTCCAGTTTCGCTCGGCAGATGATTCCGCCTCGCTATACTTTCTTTCTTGTGGTTAAGTCCTCGACCGATTAGTACTGGTCCGCTCCACATATCACTATGCTTCCACTTCCAGCCTATC
>NZ_BAAGIR010000225.1:0-2178 GCF_054658155.1 Alkalibacterium sp. m-11 | reverse complement strand
TACCGGCGGCATTCAAAGAAATTTTGATTGGAAATCAGTCAAACCAAGAACAAATTGCTGCGTAATTTCTTTGGTGAGGGTTAATCCGATAGGATTGTGAAGCATTTATTAGGGTGCGAAACTTGAGAGTATTGATATTCATAGACTTCGTCTGATTGTGAGTTGTTGACACTGGTCCGTCTACTATTCCAATTTTTATTTTTTCCCCTATAATAACTGAGGTTTATCAAATCCATACCAAGGGGTAATTTTTTCTAATTGATTTCCTTCAACCCATTCAATATCTTTCGTATAAACTCTTTTATTCTCAAATGTCACAAAAAATGAGAAGATCAGTATACCTAATATGATTAAATAGTATTTTCTTTTCACTCCTCCTCGGCTCCTTATTGATCAATTAATAATATAATACTAGACATGATTGTATCAGTATTATAAAAGAGAGTGTAAACTATCTTATGGAAATAGAAAAAGAAAACCCCTTCTGTAGGATAGAGTTCCCACACTACATTCACAGAAAAGAGGACTTCCCTATGAACAATTTCACTACAGATCCTTACAGACTCTAGTAACAAAACGTGACTTGAATGAATTATTTCCTTCTCATTTAGAATTAGCTATTAATACTCTTTTGAAAACCGATTTCACAGCCTTTTTAGATTATCAGAAATATAATTAAATCAGTTTCCATTCAGGTAACTCCCGCACACTCCTTTCTGGATTCTTTTATAATATATTAATAATTTATAATTTGCTACTATTTTATTGAGTATATTAATAAAGTAATTTTCTACTTTATTGGTGTTACTGTAACCTGAACAATACATATTTTTAATTTAAAACGTCTCAATCTGCATAAGTGAAGTCTAAAATTACTTTTTTAGTTTCATCCTTTAAATAACTTGAAAAAAGAACCTCATTCAGATTCAAAACATACGCTTTTAAAAATACTACATTATATCCTTCGATTGCATGCACTATTTTATATTTCAATAAATCTCTCATGCAACATTAATCAAATTCCTACGACAATACACCTTTCTAACCCACTCTTTAGACAACCATAATTCAACCGCACGTTCTAACGTCAAAATAACATTTTATTCAAATGCACCAAATAACCCTCAGTCAGACTAGAAAATAACCATATACTCCATCCAAAGACTACGGAAGGCACTTCAAAACAAGAGAACACCGTATACTAGAAATAAGTAATAGGCAGTTCGTCCCTTTTAAATTTTACGATGTATTCACGATTTCTTTTAAGATGATCTCCTGTAGTTTTTCTCTGTCTATCGGCTTATTAGAGACCTTTTCTATCAGCGTTTGAATGGGTGCTAGTGTCTGTAGCAAGCCTTCTTTATCTGCTAGTTGCTTGACTCGTTTAGAGCGTATGAGGCTTAATACAATGCTTTTAACGGTCCATAAACGTGTGTAGCCATTTCTCCCTGGTTTGGTCTTAATCGTCACGTAGTCGTCGTTTTTCATTTGTCTCAGCAAGTCTTTTAAACTGGATTCAGGAATACCCATGGCGTTCATGAGTTCTTTTCGCGTGAATTGCACAAAGCCTTGGCTCTTCGTTGCTGTGCGTTCAATTAAACTGATCAAATCTCTGCGCCATTCCGAATAATGACTTTTCTAGCGTTTCCTTGGTTTCGCAAACTTATACCAGACACCCTTATTTGAGCTCTCAGTGCATGTGTCGTCGCCTACCCACTGTTCAATAATTGGATATAGTGCGCTGAGGCCCCTTATAACGCCCTGAGTAGGCATATTGGATTGTCTTTCTGATTTCTCTTTCAGACAGGGGGTAAGACAAAGACGCATTTAAGTCGGTCATGAGCCGGTCGATGGGTGCTGTTTTTAAATTTGTACTGCTGTAATCCGCTTTTCAAGTATGTAAGTGTACAGCTTATTTGCGTTAGACATAGGGAAGCCTTTCTATAAAAAAGCCCAGGACAGAAGGCCCTGACAAAAAACACACTCCATGTTCTCAGGTGATTAACCTGTATAAAGGGAAGCCTGCTTCTTTTTGTCCTTAAATATTATCAACTCAAGTTTTGCAGTTAAAAAATAGCCTTTGACCCTTGGTGTCATTGACTTGGTACCGATTATTATGCCGCATTTGATATTTGATTCAGCTGATTTTCTTTTAAAAATGGCTTGAAGAGTTCCGGT
>NZ_BAAGIR010000224.1:0-2183 GCF_054658155.1 Alkalibacterium sp. m-11 | reverse complement strand
GTGTAGGAACTCTAACTTTAGAGGATTTTCAGGTGCCTTGCAATGGCTTTTTATATTGCATTTTGCCGTCCGCAGAGTTGTGTACTTTTACCCTGCAATCTTATGTATTTTTATCTTGCCATAAACAGAAACAGACACCCGGGCTATCAGATACATTAACATTCAATTAACCTGTAACCTCTTTTACGTATCTTCATGAGACTATCAAAGAAGTCCTCTTATCTTTTCTTCATCTCACGTTAATTGACATCCCTGTATATTCAATCTAAAATAAAGAAGAACTTACTTTTTTACAGTAAACTATTTTATTTTGCTGTATATCCCAGTGGAGCGAATACAATGACTTATTCTTTTTTACAGCCATATACTTTTAACAATGGCACCACTTTAAAAAACCGTATACTCATGGCACCTATGACCACCAGTTCCAGTACTTCTGAAGGATATGTCACTGAAGAAGAGCTGATTTACTATTTGGTCAGATCAGGGGGCCCTGGAGCTGTCATCACCGCCTGTGCTTATATTGCGTCAGAAGGCCAGGCCTTTCCGAACGGGATGAGTATTGCTAAAGATAAACACATTGAAGGGTTGAGTAGACTGGCTCAAATCATTAAACTTCAAGGTTCAAAAGCGATTCTCCAGATTTATCATGGCGGACGTATGAGCCAGAAACAGTACACCGGAGGGAGACAGCCGATTTCGCCTTCTCCAATCAGAGCTGAACGTCAATGGGCCGACACCCCTAAAGAGCTGACTGATTCTGGTATCCATATCCTCATCCGCCAATTTGGAACAGCCGTCAAACGTGCTATCGATGCAGGGTTTGATGGTGTGGAGTTACATGGTGCAAATACCTACCTGCTTCAGCAGTTTTTTTCTCCTCACTCGAATCAGAGAGAGGATGAATGGGGAGGGAGTCTGGCTAATCGCCTGCGTTTTCCCATCGCAGTCGTCAAAGAATGCCAGTCGATCATTAACGAGTACGCACAAGAAGGCTTCTTACTAGGTTACCGTTTTTCTCCTGAAGAAATCGAAACGCCCGGTATACGTCTGACAGATTCGTACCATCTGATCGATGCATTAATTACTGAAAACATTGACTATCTTCACTTGTCTGTCAATTACTATTATCAACCATCCTTAGTGGGCTTCCGAGAGTACCAAACTCAGATTCCCAATCAAATTGGTCAGTATGTAGCTGGACGGGTACCGCTAATAAGCGTTGGAGCTATAAGAACAGCTGAAGATGCTGAAAAGGCTCTACAATACGCTGATCTCGTATCTTTAGGGAAACAGCTGATCATGGATCCAAAATGGGTACAGAAAGTTGAAGAACAGAAGGAACAAACTATCCGCACTTCTCTCGACTTCTCCAGGAAACACGAATACCAGATTCCTGAACCTCTTTGGTCAATAATTACGACGGTACCAAACTGGTTTCCCGTTGATAAGTTATAGATCAAACCATGGTATACTATAATTGTGCCTGAATACACTAATAAATGAACGTATATAGAAAGGAACATGATAATGGACATCACAATCACAAACAAAGCAGTGAGCTGGTTTGAAAAAGAACTGCTTCTGGAAAAAGGGGATGCCATCCGATTTTTCGGAAAAACATACGGCAGTACTGAGGTCCATGAGGGATTTTCGGTAGGAATGAGTGTAGATCAGCCAGAAGATGATGTTCTTGGAAAAACTGAAATCAACGGCATCACTTACTTTGCTGGAACACAAGATGACTGGTTTTTCAATCGCTATAACCTTGAAGTAGACTACGATGAACAAAAAGATGAACCAATCTATCACTTCAACGAAAACTGATCCAATTTCATCGGATATAAACACACCCCTCTTGAGCTATACAGTATTTTACTGGAGCTCATGGGGGGTGTGTTCTAACTATTTATCTAACTAAACGTAATAGGGTGTTGCTTAAATAAGGGTACAAAAAAACTCCGCAAGCAGGGCTCGAACCTGCGACAACACGATTAACAGTCGTGCGCTCTACCAACTGAGCTATTGCGGAATCACTTGAATGTTTTATATAAAAAAAAGAGCTGCACGGCAACGTCCTGCTTTCACAAAGGGAAACCCTTCACTATCCTCGGCGCTGGGAAGCTTAACGGCTGTGTTCGGAATGGGAACAGGTGGATCCTTCCCGCCATCGTCACCGCACA
>NZ_BAAGIR010000223.1:0-2239 GCF_054658155.1 Alkalibacterium sp. m-11 | reverse complement strand
GGGATAGTTTGGTAGTCGGATACCTACTATTTTACCGATAAATGAGGGAGGGGCAAGTGTTTTTTGTCTTTTCCTTGATAGAACAACGGTTATAGACCTTTAAGAACAAAAAAATTTGACAGTAACCGAAGTACTTGAGGAGGAAAACAAATGAAACCTGATGTATCTGTCAAACAGCAATTCCCATTTTCAATTGATAAAGTATGGGCATCCTTAATTCGCTCAGAAACTCTAGAAAAATGGATATGGCCGAATGACTTTAAACCAGTGATTGGACATGATTTTCAGTTTCGAGGTGAACCTAATGAGTGGTGGGACGGCATTGTCAACTGTAAAGTGCTTGAGATCAGTGAACCTCATAAGTTATCTTACACCTGGCATAGCGCTGGAGAAGAAACTACAGTGGTGTGGACATTGGAAAAGGTGGAAGAGAATCAGACTTTGCTGACATTAAATCAAAGTGGATTCAGTGAGGAAACAAAAAATACAAAAGGTGCTATTGAAGGTGCAATTTATAGCTGGAAAGCATTCTGCATGAACTTGGACAACGTACTGAATGAAAGGTATGGAGAAGGCCATGGGTAAATTAGACGATGTCTAGAATGTTTTTAAAAAAAAGCCAATTAAATTTATAGAGTCATATAAAGCGAAAGAGCAGATTTATACTTTTGTGTTCGAAAAACCTGAAGATTTGAACTGGAAGGCAGGCCAGCATGGTCTTTATGATATTACGCATAAGAAGATAAAAAATAAGACCCGCCCATTTAGTATTCCTACTGCACCTCACGAAAATACTATTCATATCACTACTAGAATAGGGAAGGAGCTCAGTGAGTTCAAGCAGGCACTTCTTGAGCTGAAACCTGGTATGAGTATGCGTCTTACTGGACCGGTAGGGTCATTCTACCTGAAATAATCTGTTCCTAGTCTTCTAATAGCTGGTGGAATAGGGATTACTCCTTTCAGATCGATGCTGAAGCAGTTAGAAGTTGAACGACAGATATCAACACCTATCGAGCTATTGTATATAAGTCGATCGAAGAACTTTTTATTTAAAGATGACCTTGATCAACTTAAAAACCTTGATAATCTGACCGTAAGATTTATCGATTCAGATGAACGATTGATTAAGGAACTGGATAAATTTATTGACCAGTATAAAAATGAAGCAAACTATTTCATTACTGGACCTACTTCTTTTGTAAAAGACGTCTCTCTTCACCTAAAAGATAGTAAGATCAAGAAGAAGCAACTCAAAACAGATGATTTCTATGGCTACAAAAACTAATAGTAAAATTGCCAAATAATAGTGAAAATGGACCAATATCACACACGTTAGCCAGAGACAGGATAAATTACTAAGACCAGCTTATAATGTAAGTGATGTACATTTAAAGTAGTTAATTCTAGAGAAAAGAAGTATAATCCTAAAGAAAATAAAAGATTGAGAACAGGAGAATTTTTATAATCGGGCAGAATATAATGGAAGAATTTGAAAAACAGAAGACTTTTGACGGAGACAGAGTGAAGTTAAGACCGATCGGGCTGGATGATGTCGATGATCTTTATGAGTTCACTTCTGATGAAGAAGCAACGAGGTATCTCTACACCCCTCACAAAGATAAGGAACAGACCAGCCGCTTAGTGTCGACCTATTATCTTAAAGAGCCCGTCGGGAAGTATGCCATTGAGCATAAAGAATCGGGTAAAATGATCGGCACGATAGAGTTCAGAGTAGATGACTATACAATGAATGGCGAACTGGGGTACACGATGCATAGGAGCTTCTGGGGACAGGGCTATATGTCCGAGGCAATCAAGCTCATATTCGACTTTGCTTTTTCCACGCTAGGTCTAGCTCGAGTATTTGCTGAATATGATTATCGAAATGATAACTCTGGACGATTGCTTGATCGACTTGGAATGAAACGAGAAGGGCATTTGAGGCAGAATCATATTGTCAGAGGTGCGTTGACTGACAGTATACACTGTTCTATTCTTAAAGGAGAGTACGTGAGTAAAGCGGCAGAAAAGTGAATTTTTTAAATACAAAGAGGGCGAATCGTCGTCCTCTTTTTTGTTTGTGCGCCCGGCATGGGCGACAACTTGGTAGTGAAAGTCCACTACAGACTTGGCAGTAGGAACTGTTAGCGAAAGTCAAGGGTGTCCGCCGTGAGGCGGAATCTGAAGGAAGACGGACGCAAATGCTTGCACTGACGAACAGAAACTTCATACAAAG
>NZ_BAAGIR010000222.1:0-2245 GCF_054658155.1 Alkalibacterium sp. m-11 | reverse complement strand
GGATCTGTTATAAAGCTGTTTAATCCAGACAATGATTGGATTATATTACCTTCATCGACAGAAATCATCATACGAGCAACGAGAAATTTGGGAAACATAATTTTTCATAGATTATTGGGAGTTACCTTCGTTATAAATTTGGAAGGTAAGCTTGGTCACTCCGGGCTATCCCTGTAACACAATGCGTGCCTTAACCTCGCGCATAAGTATTTAACTCGTTTCTTGTGTAGCTGCCAAGACCGAAGGTTTCCTAAGACCAACGGACACAAGAACCAAGCCATACAGCTTATGAGTAAATAGTCTCAACATTGTGACGGGAAGCATGCTTAATGAGTAGTCGAACTACAAGGAGGGGAAAGCTTCATCCCATTTAGAACCATCTTCCATCTAGTTCTATTTTACACAGAAACAGCACGGAATGACCAAGCGATAACCAAGATATTTAATTATCAAAGAACTAAAGTGAATGGATCATCAAAAGCGACTTTTTGAAATTGGGGATGGGAAAAAAGTCACCTTTTAGTAATAATTTATAAATCTGAGTAATTAAAAACACCGTCAAATCAAGGATCATTTTTCCTAGATTTGACGGTGTCTTCTAATTCAGCTAGTTATTTCCCAGCCCCGCTCCATTCTTTCAAACAGTTAATCAATCAACTAAGTTAAGAACAATTCTTAACTACAAACTTATTATACGAAGAGGTTATGAAGTGACAATTGGAAAAGTTGGTACATTAGAGGTTGATTTTGTAGCAAGTAAGGCTGATGAGATAGTTTACTATCAAGTATCGGCTACGATTATGGATGAAAAAACAAAAGAACGTGAACTACGCCCACTCCAGTCCATAACTGATAATTATCCTAAGTATATCCTCACTATGGATAATACAGTTTTTAATGACTTTTCTGGTATAAAGGTGAAGAATATAATAGATTTTCTTCTTGAGTAATTTGACTATCAGCTGGGTCACAGTTTTTAGGTAATAGAGGTATAAAGGTAGACTCTTCACTTCGGAAGTATAATATCATATACCTTTATAACTACTAAATACTGGGTTTTAAACAGAAGTTGAGCTATATATGACGGATAGGCTAACATGACCTAGTAACTTTTTCATTTACTGTGAATACTTTGTACCAATATAATAAGATACTAAAAATCCAATAACTAAATAAAAGATTCCAAGTAGGATTTCCTGTCCTAATATATCCCTAGGAATAATTGCAAATATAGATCCAAATACAAATCCTAATACAGTATAATATGTAAAACCATAAGCTCTTTCAAATAGAAAATTTATTAATTTTGCAAATAATAATACACTTAGGACAAATCCTATCCCTACTGGAATGATTACCATAAGGTCTAAGCTTACAAGAGCATCCAAAAGAATTTCATAAGCCCCAATATACATAAGAATAAATGATGCACTTACCCCTGGTACTATAGTTCCAAATCCAATTATAAGACCATAAATAATAGTGGCAATTAGTCCTGAGGAAGCTTCTGGCATAATATTTATCACATTATTCTCTAATATGGTAAATATAATTGTTATACTAAGGGCAATTATACAAGGAATTAGATATGAGCCTTTAAAACCCTTTTTATTTGCATCTTTAATCACTAAAGGGATAGTCCCTACCATAAGCCCAATAAAGATAAATTTTACATTGGTTTCATGGTATACAAATAAATATTGCATAATTCTACTAAAAGCTAATACACCAAAAGCTATACCTACACCTAAAGAAAAAAGGGCTTTAATTTTTCCCATAAAATCAGTAAATATATTAGCAATGGCACTGGTTAATTTGCTATAAACACCAAGTATTACCGCAAAGGTACCCCCACTTACGCCTGGAGCTACGGCTCCTATACCTATGATTATTCCTTTTAAAAAATCATTTAAAAATATCAAAAATATCAACTCACAATCAAAATCAAATTTTATTACCTGTCTGCTGCTTTATTCCCTAAGCAAAAAAACCAACTATACTACCTAAATTCTACGTCGCTTTACGAAAACCATTAAACATCGATATTTCCGATGAACCTACGAAGAATTCAAGTAGTTGCTTCTACATTTTAACATTTCATGCACCCCCTTTCAACAAAAGTTAGTGTCAATACTTTCTTTTAATAATTGCTTACAATGGTTGTTATATCAAGGAAAAGCAAAAAAACACTTGCCCCTCCCCTAAATCTCGTTCAAAATAGTAGGTACCAACCAAACTACTTCCA
>NZ_BAAGIR010000221.1:0-2251 GCF_054658155.1 Alkalibacterium sp. m-11 | reverse complement strand
CCAATGGGACAACTGAAGAAAATGTTTGGGTAATGAAACACACAGAATGAGCCATTTTAATATTAAAATTGAAGAGTTACCATCTCTAGAAAAAAAGTTTCCGCCAAAGTCTTGACACATACAATGAAAATGAGAGTATTGAGTGCATAGCCAGACTGTTGTATAATGAAAGTTAGGCGCATGATAATGCTTGTATAAGAGTACGGCGGAATGATTGTGCCACAAGTTTTTCTTTACATACCTATCATCTGACCCTATAGCTCAGCAGGATAGAGCAACAGTTTCCTAAACTGTAGGTCGGGAGTTCGAATCTCTCTAGGGTCGTCTATTTTTTCAGTCAGGCAGTCATGGGCTGCTTTTATTGTACAATTAATCTATTATCCTTTTTTATCTCCGTATTATGTTCCGGTCTAGACCCCTTATTTCTTCCTCTGTTTTAATCCCCTTCAAGATTTGATTAAACTACTCCCCCAGATGAGAAATCAGTCATAAATCGGAACTAACTCAATGAGAGTTTACTGCACAGAATTGACTTTCATCCTGGTAGGTCGTATGATGAAAAATAGACATTATTCAGGAAAAAGAGGGTTTATATGAAAAAAATAAAATTGACTTATTCACTAATCGGTACGTTTTTCATCAGTTTCGCGGTATCGTTCTTCCGTCTGGCTGATTTGGGTACCGATCCGTACACTACATTCAACTTAGGTGCGAGCGGCTTTCTTGATATGGGCTTCGGCTTGTTCATCATGATTTCCAGTCTAATTGCACTGATCCTGATTTATTTTGATAACCGTTCACTCATTGGTATTGGAACACTTCTAAATATTTTTATCGTCGGAAACTTTTCAGACCTGACACTATCACTTTACAATTCTTACTTCTCAGGACCTGAAGGCCTGCTTATCCGTATCATTTTCTCATTACTTGGGCTGTTATTTATTTCAAGTGGTGTGGCCTTATACACTGAGGCAAAAGAAGGCGTTGCTCCTTACGATGCGTTCCCAATTATTTTGACAGAGAAGGCAAATGGCAGATGGACCTACCGGACATCGCGTGTCATCCTTGATGTCTCATTTTCAATTATCGGCTATCTTCTAGGTGCTACTTTAGGATTCAATACGATTATTACTGCTTTCTTTATCGGACCTTTTATTCAATTCTTCCGTAAGATATTTGAAAAAGACTTGCAGACACGGGCACTACGTTATACTTCAGAAAAATAAATCAGAATGCAGCACTGGACTTTTGGGTTCAGTGCCTTTTTTTATACTAGATTCGAATAATGATTTACGGACTTTACATCTAACATCAAACACCCTACTATTAGACTAACTACTTGCCTTAAGTCAGGCTGTATACAGGAGGATATTATGCGCTCGTTTAGACTATATAATTTTACTATGGTGGCTCTGTCAATTGCATCCATCTTTCTGATTATCCTCGATCTTGTCTCAGTTATTTCGATTGCTGACCAGCCATACTTTGCAATTGATTTGAGTTTCGTTTTTATTTTTGCTGTCGATTATATTTATCGGCTGACCCTGTCTCAAGACAAGAAAGAATTTGTGGTCCATCATGTCTTTGATCTGCTGTCAATCATTCCGTTTGTCTCGATTTTCAGACTATTCCGTCTTTCCCGAATCTTTAGGATACTGCGTTTCTCTCATCTCATCCGACTGTCACGTTTCACTCGCCTATTCAGTCTGAAAGTCCGGTCGCAGCGGGAAATCAAATCGATCCTTCATACAAATGGTCTTATCTATGCCTTATATACCAGTGTTCTCCTGATTCTTTTCGGAGCGGTCGTCTTTTCAGTATCAGAGAATGTCACTTTTTCAGAATCCGTGTGGTGGGCGATAGTTACAGCTTCTACTGTCGGTCACGGTGAAGTCTCTCCGGTTACTCTGACTGGAAGAATTGCTGCTACCATTCTGATGTTTCTCGGACTGGCTATGATCAGTGTGCTCACGAGTTCTTTGACAACCTACTTTAACCGGTCCAAGTCGAAAGAAACTGAAAATATTAGTTCATTGGAAAGCAAAATTGATCAGCTGATCAAAAAGGTCACAGAACTGGAAGACAAACTCCCTGACTAGCAGGAAAAAGACATGCCTGTCTTTCTTTATCAGTTTTCCGAGCGAGAAAACCCACGGTTTCAATCGTGGGATGATAGCTCGGCAGGGATGAGGGTTCGCTTTGGCGAACTCGAAAGCCCTGTGATATATTCGAATATTTTTTGAGTATGTTC
>NZ_BAAGIR010000220.1:0-2270 GCF_054658155.1 Alkalibacterium sp. m-11 | reverse complement strand
CTTGGAAGTAGTTTGGTTGGTACCTACTATTTTGAACGAGATTTAGGGGAGGGGCAAGTGTTTTTTTGCTTTTCCTTGATATAACAACCATTGTAAGCAATTATTAAAAGAAAGTATTGACACTAACCGTTAAATATTGGAGGGGATAAGTATGGAAGAATTTGATACATTTATAAACAAGCTCGATTCAGTAGAACATCAGGATCGTGTGAGAGACCTTCTGACGTGGATAGAGGATTCGTTTCCACAACTGGAGAAACAATTCAAGTGGAACCAGCCGATGTTCTCCGATCACGGCACATTCATTATAGGTTTCAGTACATCCAAGAACCACCTTGCTGTAGCGCCTGAACAGGTTACGATGAATCACTTCGCAGAAGAAATTGCCGCAGCTGATTATGAAGCGACAAAGCAACTGTTCCGTATCAAGTGGAATCAGCCGGTTAATTATGATTTGCTCAAAAACATCATCCAGTTTAATATCGAAGATAAAGCAGATTACACTAAATTTTGGAGGAGCTGATCCTAATTAAGCAGACTAAAAGGGCCTGCTCAGTCAATCTGAACGGACCCTTTTACATATGTGCTATTACCTATTTAAGAAAGAAGGAACCTCATGACTGTATTGAAAAAATATTATGATCCGGTCATTATTATCCTGGCACTCTTTTCAGTGAGCATGGTCGTCATGGATAGTCTGGCAGTCTTTGATATCGGTGTTTCCCCTTTCCTTGAAATCGACCGCCTGATATTGCTGCTCTTTGCTTGTGATTTCTTCAGCCGTCTATTAGAACTAGAAGAGAAAGCAGTCATTTCAGAGAGAACATTCTGGACCTGATTGCCATCATTCCCTTTCATTCTGCCTTCTCGGTGTTCTGGATTTCCCGTCTTTTCAGGATTGCCAGGTTATCCAGACTGTCTCGTATGAGTCGGCTGACCCGACTCTTTCGTATGACCCGATTAGTTGGACTGATAGGAAAAATGTCTCGCCATATCAAAATGTTCTTCAATACAAACGGCTTTGCCTACATGATCTATGCCAGCGGGACGATCCTGCTTATCGGTGCAACGGTCTACTCTATCGCAGAAGGTGTCAATTTCATCGACTCACTCTGGTGGGCGTTTGTTACCTAGACAACAGTGGGTTACGGTGATATCTCTAATGAGTCCGTCGTCGGCAGACTGACCGCCATGGTTCTCTTGCTGACTGGGATCGTCCTCTTCGGCGCATTGACCAGTACGATCACCTCATTTTTCATGGTGAGTAATGATCCCGAAAGAGGGGAATACAAAGAGGAAATCAAGGAACTGAATGACAAAATCAGTCAGCTGCTGATGAAAATTGAGAATATGGAGAAGAATGCTTACATTAAAACAACCCGGACGAAAGAGTCAGATTCTTTCGTCCGGGTTGTTTTTTTATTAGCTAAACATTTCCATAAATTGAACAATTTTTATCGCCGTCAACATTTAATCATCTGTTGGGTAAATGACACCATAGAATTCCGGTTCGTCTTCCTTGTGAATTTCAACTAATTCTGTTGGCTCCATCTCATCGAAGAGTTCAGCATTAAAATGAATCGTACTGTCTTTCTTATATCGTAAGTACATAAATGTCCCACACGACTGACAGAACCCCCGCTCTGCCCAGCCAGATGAATCATATACAGAAACTGTCGATGATTCGCCGAAGTGATACTCTCCTTCCCTGTATGCATCAGTATAAACAATCGGTCCCGCCGCCTGTTTCCTGCACATCCCACAATGACAGACGTATACTTTTCCTTTCAGTTCTTTAACTTCTAGAACGGTATTCCCGCAAAGACATTTTCCATTAGGCATGTTACACTCTCCTAACCTGTTCTTTTGAATTTCTATATGTATACATTTAACAGTAAATAATTCAGGTATATAAAGCAACTCTTATCAAAACTATTCGATTCAAAAGACTATATACGCATTGACTCCCCACTCATCTTCTTTCGTTCGGTACCATTATCAAGCTTAGCTTTGTAATAAAAAATAAGTTGCCTGACCCGGCTTTGTCAAGTCTATCCACTATTTTACGACTATTATATCCTTTTAATACAAATTGTCTGTTTAAACTCTAAGATAGGCGTGTTATAGCAATACATATATTAATTAACTCAAGTTTCGCACCCCTAAGAACGACGTTCTATCCTTTTACCGTAAAGATCAGTTAGAATATTGAACTTAAAAGTACAGAAAAAGACACCTCTCTTTGGTAAAATGTAGTTACCAACAAACAT
>NZ_BAAGIR010000219.1:0-2272 GCF_054658155.1 Alkalibacterium sp. m-11 | reverse complement strand
ATAGTTTGGTAGTCGGATACCTACTATTTTACCGATAAATGAGGGAGGGGCAAGTGTTTTTTGTCTTTTCCTTGATAGAACAACGGTTATAGACCTTTAAGAACAAAAAAATTTGACAGTAACGAATTACAATAGGGGGCTATAATAATGAAAGTTACAATGTTAAAAGGAAAAATACATAGAGCTACAGTTGAACAAGCTGAGTTAGATTATGTAGGAAGTATTACTGTTGATATGGATTTATTAGAAGCAGCAGGAATATATGAATATGAAAAAGTACAAATAGTTGATGTTAATAATGGAAATAGATTTGAAACTTATACAATAGCTGGAGAGAGAGGAACAGGGATGATTTGCTTGAATGGAGCTGCAGCTAGATGTGTATCAACTGGAGATAAAATAATTTTAATGGCATATTGTGAATTAAATGAAAATGAGGTTAAGGATCATAGACCTAAGGTTGTTTTTGTCGATGATAATAATAAAGTTGAAAGAGTAACATCATATGAAAAACATGGAAGGTATCAGATATAATTCTTTAGGTTTTGTAATGTTATTTATATATGGCTAGACTATTATTGAAATATTTATTGATTACTAATTGGATAGATGTCAATAAAGTAGACACAAAAAGAGAAGATACAGACTGTAGACAAAGTCCATTTTGGTGTTAGTATCAAATCTTAGACAGCTTTTCGTAGAGACAAGAATAAATTAAACTTATCTACGAGAGGATGAATTTTTATGACCCGATATGAAGAAAATTTTAAACAAATGATTGTTGAACTGAATCAAACTGGACGTTCTGTTCGAGGGTTAGCGAAAGAATATGGCTTATCTGAAGCAACGATTTACAAATGGAAGAATTTATATTTACCTGATCAGTCCACAGGACTGACTGGAAAAGAAGTAGCTGAACTGAGAAAAGAAAATGCTCGTTTAAATGAGGAACTTGAAATCTTAAAAAAAGCCGCAGCCATATTCTCTCGGAAAACCTAAATTCGCTTGTTCAATTTATTGAAAAATGGTGTAAGGATTACACTGTTTCTTTGTTGTGTCGGTTATTAGAAATCCCTAGAAGTGTCTATTATTTTTATAAGAATAAACCGTTGACAGCTACAGAAATCAGAAATAATAAGTTGAAAAAGAAGATTTCAACAATTTTTTTTACGAATAAACAACGCTATGGTGCCACAAAGATCCATCAAGTTTTATTAAAAGAAGGGATTTCAGTATCTCTTAAACATGTCCAAAAGCTAATGAAACAATTAAATTTAAGGTCGCTTGTAGTTAAAAAATATAGACCTCAAAGGTCTAATAAACCGATCATTTCAAAAGAGAATCTCTTAAATCAGGACTTTTCTACTGAAACGATCTGTGAGAAATGGGCAGCTGACATTACGTACATTCCTACTAAGAAAAATGGTTGGTGTTACTTATCTTCAATCATGGATTTACACACGAAAAAAATTATTAGTTATACATTTTCAAAACGAATGACTGTGGATTGTGTCATTCAAACATTGAATAAAGCAAAAATACATTATCACATTCCAGAAGGAATGATTCTACACACTGACTTGGGCAGCCAATACACAGCAAGAGAAGTGGAACAATGGCTTAAAACCAACAAAATAAGGCATTCTTATAGTAGAAAAGGAACACCTTATGATAATGCTGGAATCGAATCTTTCCATGCCTCATTGAAAAAAGAAGAAGTCTACACGACTAGCTACTCAGATTTTGAAGAAGCAAATCGAGCGCTATTTAGCTACATTGAAGGATTTTATAACCGAAATCGAATCCATAGCTCGATTCACTATCTAACCCCACAGGAATTTGAAGAATTAGCAAAAGAAAAAATGGCTTAACCGTCTCTACTAAAATGTGTCCAAGATATTGACTCAAATCCAGAACGTACACGTGCATGGATTAAGTCAATGCCTAGTTGGGCAAGAATAAGGGCTAATTGCTTGTTTTTATAGGGAGACCCGTTATCGACGAAGATTTTCTTAGGTAAGCCATACCGTTTCATCGCCTGCTTCAACACCTCCTGCACATGGATAGCCGTGTCTTCTAAAAATAGACCCTGTCCGACAATCAGGCGACTGGCATCATCAATGGCCGCAATGATATACAGCCTTTTCGGATTTTTCCCCTTTTCATCATACAAATAAGGCCCATAGGACGTGTCGATCTGCCACATATCATTGGCATGAGCCATTTCAAATGACCGTCGGTCTTCTGGTGATCGCCAGCGATACTGTTCATT
>NZ_BAAGIR010000218.1:0-2276 GCF_054658155.1 Alkalibacterium sp. m-11 | reverse complement strand
GTCGCCCTTGTATTTTTCAAATAAACCATTCATGTGTTTGTCAAGGGCGAATACTCCCACTAATGATAGTGAGAAATCATTTCTCTCTTATTTTTCTTTTGTTTTTCATAAAACTTTTTACACTACCAATTAATTTAATATATTATAAATTTCATTTGTATTCTCAGCATTCATTAAATTCTCTCTAATTTCTTCATGCATTAATTTTCTGGATAATTTACTTAAAATTTTTAAATGATCATCATTCGAGTCTTCCGGCACACCAATTAAGAAAAGTAAGTGTACTGGTTTTCCATCTAAGGAATCATAGGCTATCCCTTTTTCACTTCTCCCAAAAGCCAAAGATGTATAATTCACAACATTGGATTTTCCGTGAGGAATACCAATACCAAAACCAATACCAGTAGTACTTTCTGCTTCTCTTTTATGCACAACCTTTATATACTCATCTAAATCATTAATTACACCATTAGATAAAAATTTTTTGGATAATTCTAGTATTGCATCATTTTTATTTTCAGAAGTTAAATTTAAATCGATAAACTCACTTTTTAGTATCTTATTTATTTCAACCATATAATCCCCCTTATTTCATAAATTCTAATTCTTTTATAATTTTAATTCCCGAACTAGTTCCAATACGCTCAACTCCTAACTCAATCATTGCTAATGCCGTTTCTAAATCTCTAATACCACCAGCGGCCTTTACCTTCACCTCATCTCCTACAATTTTTTTCATTAATTTTACATCCTCTAAGGTCGCTCCTCCTGTTCCAAAACCAGTAGATGTTTTGATGTAATCTGGTTTTACTCTTTTCGCTATCTCAGACACTTTTATTTTTTCTTCATCCGTCAAATAACAGTTTTCAAAAATAACTTTTGAGAGCACATTATTTTTTCGAGCTAATTGAATAATTTTTTCCATTTCTTCTTCTATATATTTATAATTCTTATTTTTTACTTCTCCAATATTAATTACATAGTCTATTTCATCGGCACCATTCTTGATAGAATCTTCAATTTCAAATAGTTTTGTTTCAATTGTTGTTTGACCTAACGGAAATCCAATAGCTGCTCCAACACTAACATTTGAATCTTTTAAATAAGTCGAACATAATTTCACAGGAGATGAGTTAATCGCTACCATTTTAAAGTTATATTCCTTAGCTTCCTCACATAGCTGTTTAAAATTTTCTGCACTTGCATCTGCCTTCAGCAATGTGTGATCAATCATTTGCGCCAATTTGTTTACTTCAATCATTATTCATTCCTCCAATAACTTTTTGTATGCGATTACATTATAATACTATCTTTTTGATTTGTCAATAATAAACAGCATTTAAAAGCAAATGAAAGTTGTACACATAAAAATACAGTTTATCTTGTCTGCTTAGATAAACTGTATTTTACTTAATTCAATATTTAAGGTGTTAAAATTTCTATACCTGTATTATTTACGTTTTTGTATTCCGCATCAGAAATATTTGAATCGGTAACAAAATAGTCGAAATCATTTATTGAAGCAAACTTTGAAAAACTTCGACTATTTATTTTTATAGATTCACATAGAATGATTTTTTTTCTTGCAATACTCATTAGTGATTTTTTTAAGGCTGCTGTTTTTGAATTTGGTGTAGAAAAACCGTATTCTATATCAAGTGAAGTCGTAGCAATGAATACTTTATCCACTGAAAAATCTTCAATAGCCTGATGAACATTACTCCCCCAAACATATGGATAACCATTTCGCAATAACCCACCTAAAACTTGAACCTCAAAATCTTCTCTGTCTTTTAGTATTAGTGCAATTTCTAAATCGTATGTTAATATAGTTAAATTTGTGATATCACTTCTGACTATTTTTTCTGCTAACGCAACACAAGTTGTTCCAGTATCAATTGCAATAATATCATTGTCATTTAATAAATGAATCGCTTTGTCCGAAATTTCATATTTTTCATCGGTCAATTTTCTTAAACTTGGTTTAGTTTCAACATTTCTGCTATATTCTTTTTTTATCGCTCCACCATGCGTTCGAATGATCAATCCATCCTTCTCCAGATCTCTTAAATCATTTCTTATAGTTGATCCAGTAACATCAAACATTTGAACTAGGTCAGAAACTTGCACCCTTGCTTCTTTGTTTATGATATGATTATGGTGTCAAAACCCCATAATTTTAAGCACTTAATCAACTTGAAATGCTCAAAAGTATACAGTTTTAAAAAATAAAAGAGGGACTCCTCTTTATGCCATCACTTTTTCCTGATTGTGTT
>NZ_BAAGIR010000217.1:0-2284 GCF_054658155.1 Alkalibacterium sp. m-11 | reverse complement strand
TTGATTCATAAGAAGACCTCTTTTCTGGATTTGTGGTTATCTCTAGATTAAGGGTCTTCTTTCTTTTTGTCTACTTTAATTTCTTGCCCTACTATTTTACTTTCCGACAACTATTTTACACATAGATCTGGCAGCTACTTAATGCTTGTGAAATGTGATCAACTTACCCTTCATTATCGTTTTCCATTTCTTCTTCTCTAAATGCGGCTCTGGTTTCTCTCGTTTTCTTGGTTCTCTGAATTTTCACCTCGGCAAGATATTCGACTACTTCCTTAGGCTTCCTGATATCAAAGGCTTCAACCGGTTCAGGTCCTCTCATTGTTTCTCTCTTGATGTGCAGAACCCCATTCTCATCAACTTTTTCTTTCCATCGGACGAGCCGCAGCATCCCTTCTGTCAGTTCCAGAGCAGTTATGCTGGCCGGATAGATACCACAGCCCGTATTGAAATAGGGGATCTGTTTGTTGTTCGGAAATTTGAAGCGATGCGTGTGCCCACATATCAGTGCACGCCGATGCTTTTCGATCCATTTACTGTAGTTACGTTCGATCTTATGACGTTTGGTCACGTTCTTGACCGGACTCGCCGGATTCTTGATTCCTACCCGGTGGAAAAAACGCCAGAAATATTTGATTGACAACATAGTAAAGAACCAGAACTGATCATTTGGTGCATCCCCCTGGTGACCATGCAGGACAAACAACTCCTGACTTGTATTACGATGTTTGAGGATAACAGCTTCCTGGGGTTCGATCCCCTTTAAAAAATCATAGAACACTTCACTATATTCGTCATAGTTGATAAACAGATTCTTCTTAACATACTTGGGATTATCCAGATAGATATCATGGTTGCCGAATATACGTATATAACGGTCTTTATCGAAAAATTTCTTAATGGCCTGATATGTATCCGTATGAGCATTTTTGATATGCTCCATTTCTGAATACTCAAGCAGTTCTTCTCCATCCCCAACTTCAAAAAATGTATAGCCATTTTCATAGTATTCATTCAATGCATGTACAAATAAATTTCTGCTTTTTAAAAATTCATCAGATGTACTTCCATCCCCACGATGGGCATCGCTCATGAACACAATACGGGAATAATCGTCGAAGTACATTTTCTTTGCATTCTTATATGCTTCCGTCAGTCTTTTCTGAGTAAACACTTATTGGCACCTCCTAGATACTTTATTGATCTCTTTAAGTATACGCTACTGCAACTTGATAATGAAAATGGAATACTTCTCTAATAATCCTATGAGTAATACTGACACCTCACCAACAATATGCTAAGGTTAATATTGTAACAACTAAAAGGAGGGGCTGTATGAAATTTGGTGTAAGAAAACCGAGCCTGAAAAAAACCATTAAAGCTCGAACGACTAGAAAGATTAAACGTAAAGTAAAATCTTCAGTAAATCCCTTGTATGGGAAAAAAGGTATGGGGTACGTGAAAAAT
This sequence comes from Alkalibacterium sp. m-11, assembly GCF_054658155.1. Lineage (NCBI taxonomy): Bacteria > Bacillati > Bacillota > Bacilli > Lactobacillales > Carnobacteriaceae > Alkalibacterium > Alkalibacterium sp. m-11. The sequence continues at coordinate 820 of NZ_BAAGIR010000217.1, read as the reverse complement.
CCTAAACGAGCCGTCTATAATAAGATTTATAACAAAACTACTGTGGGAATCAATCCATTATCTAAACTGTCCACACCATCAGACACCTCTACGAAAAACTCTTCTATTAAAAGTGAACAAGCTATTGGATATACGAAAAAAGAGAAAAAGCAGGAAACAGTTCCTGTCAGAAACCCAGTGGAAAAATGGATCCGACGGGTCATCAGAAAAGACTCTTCAGATACTAAGATAATCACTCGCACCGTAATTACTGAACAATATACTGTGAAAGAAATGCTGGCTATTCAAGATGAAGCCCGATCATGCCTTCATAACTATAACCAGTCCATGCGCCATCTGACAGACACTAATAATGCCGATGTCTTTTTCCCGAGACTTCAGGAGGCTGAAGAGTCTTTATCAACCCTGGTCAGTTTGACTCAGAATCATTCTTTCCTGGTAGCTGAAGGAGATGATGTCATCGATGCTCAGAATCGTCTACTTGAAGAGAAAGAAAATATCATCAAGCAGTTTGTCCATACTCATTTTTCCGAGTCGATTAAAGGAGCTGATAAGCTGAAAACGGACCGAGGACGTCGCAATCGTTTAAAATCGAATTACAATGAACTCAGCACCTACTTCTCTGATCTTCCTCAATCGACTGTTGAAATGATCAATACTATCTGGAACAGCGTTATTCCTCAAGAGGATTTATTGAACTACTCCACCTTAAATCCTAAGGGATTTTGAAGATGGAGATTCCTAAGAACTCCCACCTATTGGTCGGATATTGATTAGGCTAACTCTGTAGTCCCTACAGTTCTGGAAGTTAAAATACGCA
>NZ_BAAGIR010000216.1:0-2301 GCF_054658155.1 Alkalibacterium sp. m-11 | reverse complement strand
TGGAAATGAGATGGTTCCTGTTTACTATAAGAGTATTCACGGTATCGTCTACGATAATTCAGAACTGAAAAAGTAATGGCTACGCACTATCCCAAAAGGGCGAAGGCGTAGCCGAAGCTTTTTTTAAAATTATTGCCATTTAGAAAAGTCAAAAAGACACACTCCCTGTCAGCACCCACCGACTAGGTTAACGAGTGTGTCTCTATTGTTGCTGTTGACCTGTTCAATCGTTCAGTTTAGATTCTTGGTTTTCGTATATTAAGTTAGAACAATTAAGGTTTGATTCTCGTCAAGCTATCGAACAATTTGATCGTTACGCAAAGAAATTGACATTTAAGAAAGTAATAAAGCTCTTTCTGTATGCCATTAACGATGAAACCGAAAGTTTACGACAACTAGACCAGCAACTTGTCAATCCGAATTAAAAAAGTAATGGGGATAGACTCTATCAGTTACTCTCAGCTTTCTCGTGCCCTACGAGTACTTGAACCAAGTTTATTACTGGTGATTTTTAATCAATTACTTTCTCTTGTGCATAAAAAGACGAAGGTAAAGTCGAAAGAAAAACTCTATCTGATTGATTCCACAACCTTTTCATTTAGCAAGAATGCCTATCCATGGGCGCATTTTCGACCGACAAAAGCTGGCATAAAGTTACTTTTTTTCTGATAATGTAACATGAAAAGAAAGAGAACCTTTACATTGTATGTTTTTTTATTTTGCAAGATATGATACACTTGGTGTATCGATAGTTTGTTAGTTGAATCAACTAACTTCTGTAATAACTATAGCGAAACTTGTTTTTATGTCAAGCGCTTACCTGTGTTTTTTTGCTTTTATGACCAAACATTGTCAATTACTTAACTCATTCCCACATAAAACCTTGATATAGAAGGACTATACGTAAATATAGAAACGAGGTACAGTCATGTTTAAGATGAAAAGTTCAATTAGAGAAAACAACAGTATACTGGTTCTATCAGAGATCATTAACCGGCCGGAAATTTCTCGTGCGATGATTTCTGAACTAACTGGTTTGAACAAGGCAACGGTATCTGAAATCGTAAGGCGTCTGATCGATGACAATTATGTCATTGAGATCGGCCCTGGTAAAAGTACGTCTTCCGGCGGACGCCGCCCCATTCTTCTTACTGTAAATAAAAAAGCTGGCGTCTCGATCAGTTTTGATGTGCGTTACGACCGTATCAGTTATCTGATCACCTACCTTGACGGTGAAAAGATCGATTACACGACAGAAGAAAAAGATATGAGTAAAGATAATATTGTCGACTCGATTGCTTCAGTTGTTGACCATGCAAAAAACACGATGGATGAATGCCCATTTGGTATTATCGGTGTGACCGTATCTATTCACGGGATCGTATATGATAACAAAATCGAGTTCACTCCTTACTTTGACCTGGATGAAATCGATCTAGTCGCTGAGCTGGAAGAACGAATCGATCTCCCCGTTCACATCGAGAATGAGGCAAATCTTTCAGCTCTTGCGGAAGCAGCTTTTGACACCGAGCATAAAAGTATCATTTCATTTAGTGCACATACTGGAATCGGTGCAGGTATCATTCTTGACGGCAAACTCCATAGAGGAAATAAAGGGCGTAGCGGAGAAGTAGGACATACCGTTCTCTACCCTAATGGAACCAATTGTCCCTGCGGTAATCAGGGCTGTTTAGAGCAGTACTGTTCTACTAAAGCAATCGTACGAAAGTATCAGCTGCTTAAAGGCGATCCTGCACTTACCTTTGAAGATCTTGTCGAGTCCTATCACCAGAAAGACTCATCCACTTTGAACTTGATTCTGCAGTTTGCTAAAGATTTCGGAATTGGTCTGATGAACGTGATTGGGAACTATGATCCGGAAGTCGTCTATATCAATTCTGAAATTCTAGAAGAGATACCTGAGCTGATCAGTCTGCTTAACCACTATTTAAGCATGACGATCTACAAGAATGTTCCTCTGAAAGAGTCCATCCTGGGAAGAAAAGCCAGTCTGTACGGCGCAACAGTGATGAATCTGCAGTCCTACCTTCATGTAGACAATGTAGAATTCAGCTTGAATATGGAAAAAGTAATGGAAGTGTGAGTGAAAGGCTTAATGCTTTTCTCACTACTTGAGACTCCCACGGCTAAAGCCGCAAGCCCGAACCTTTCGATTTGACGGGTGGGATTCTTGAGTGCTTGTACGAACGCAGTCCATTTCTGTTTTGTTCAAGCCTCAAGGTGAGGGCATCTCATTGCCCCTCCTAAGACAGTGCATATAGCATCTTAGGCTGGTTAACT
>NZ_BAAGIR010000215.1:0-2353 GCF_054658155.1 Alkalibacterium sp. m-11 | reverse complement strand
AATGTTGTTATGGTGACTACATTTTACCAAAGAGAGGTGTCTTTTTGTGTGTTTTTTGATAATTATTTATAAGAAGTTTCAATAACCGCAAGGGTTAAACCTGGATATTCAACTGCAAAACTTGAGTAATTGACATAAAGTTGAAACATGCTATGATTAATGTGAATTAAATCACAATTAATTAGGAGAAACAACAATGGCAAAGTGGAACAAATTATTACTTATTACAGCAAGCATGGGGTTACTAGCTGCTTGTGACAACGCTGCAGAAACAGAGGAGCCGGCTGAAGAAGTGGAAGAAACAGAAGCTGAAGTTACAACTGGCGCTACTCAAGTTCGTGTAAATGATGAAGATACATTACTCGAAGGGTTATCCAGTGACGGAGCTTGGATCGTTATTTTCGAAAATGATATCACCACTGATGAAGATCTCGTTATGGTAGAAGGTTTCGAGAATAAAGGAGAAACTGAACGTAAGCTTGCATTATACGCTCAGGATGCCGACCGTAACGTAACAGAAACCTTTACTCTGACTGCCCCAAGCATCACTATTCAGAACGAAAACACCCGTCTGCAGAATGGTACATTTGTAGGAGACGTGTATGTAGAAGCTAACGGATTTAAATTAGTTGGTGGAACAATCGATGGAGACTTGATCTTCGCAAGTGAAGAACTTCAGGAATCAGCAGAAATCGACGATGACGCAACAGTAACGGGTGAAATCAGAGTCGAAGGTGAAGAAGGCGAAACTGCCGACGTCACTACAGGAGCAACACAAGTTCAAGTCAGTGACGAAGCGTCTCTTCTAGAAGGACTGTCAAGTAACGGTGCATGGATCGTCATGTTCGAAGATGACATTACAACAGATGAAGATCTAGTCATGGTCGACGGATTTGAAAACAAAGGTGAGTCAGAACGTAAACTGGCACTGTATCAGCAGGATGCAGACCGCAACCTTACTGCCAGCTTTACTTTAACAGCACCGAGCATCGCACTTCAGAACGAAAACACCCGTCTGCAGAATGGTACATTTGTAGGAGACGTGTATGTAGAAGCTAACGGATTTAAATTAGTTGGTGGAACAATCGATGGAGACTTGATCTTCGCAAGTGAAGAATTTGAAGCATCATCAGAAATCGATGAGAATTCAGAAGTTACAGGCGATATTAGGGTAGACTAGTTTTGACTCCAGGATGACCGCCAGGATAGATAGGGCGGTCATCTTTCACATTGCTGAACAGATTGACTCTGTGAACAATTACTCAACAATCTGACACATGTTAGTTAGAAGGGCAGTTTTTATTAAACAAATGAGATAGGATATTTTGAAGTTTTTCCTTTTTTTTATAAGAAAGTAAGCGATTGACATTTCACAAAAATAAGCCCTGTAATTATAAACGTATGAGTAATAATTAAGATGATTTTAGTGGGTTGAATTGTTGACTGCTTCACAAATGTAAGGTATAGTATAATTAGTAATGAGTCGGGGAAGAACTGTCCGAATTAATCATTCTCTCCTTCTTCTCCGTTCATTCTATGATCAATAAAATTTCCATCAGGAAAGGTAAGGGATAATTATAGATATTTTGAAAAAGAAATTAGCTGCAGGCGCTGCAGTAGTAGCACTAGGCGGATTTTTGGCAGCATGTGACAATGGTGCAGATACTGACGACAACGGAGACAATGGCGATGCTGTAACAGCTGCATCTATTACAGATGATGCCAGTGAAGTTGAAGCTTCTCTAAGTGCTGACGGAAACTGGATTACTGCTATAACAGCTGATGTAACTATCGACGGATACTTGACAGTTGCAGGTACATTCTACGACAAGGATGACGAAGACGGAGATGTTTACCGCAAACTGGCGCTTTACGACCAGGATGAAGATCGTAATGTAACTAATGAGTACACTCTATCTGTCGGCACAATGATTGTTGAATCACCAAACTTCCGTATTCAGGAAGGTACAGTAGACGGAGACGTATACGTAGAAGAAGACGGATTCGAACTATCCAACGCTACAGTAACAGGAGACGTGACATTCGCTTCTCAGGAATTCATGGATTCAGCATTATTGGATGAAGGAACTGTAGAAGGCGAAGTCAGCGTAGACGAATAAGTCTATTCTACTGAAACATCATCACCTGCGGACACAGGAGAGACCGGGTATCAGATTTAATTACCTAAAAGGGGGCAGCTCTATGCACAATACGTGCACAGAGCTGTTTTTTGGTGCGCCCGGCATGGGCGACAACTTGGTGGTGAAAGTCCACTACAGGCTTTGCAGTAGGAACTGTTAGTGAATGACAAGGGTGTCCACCGTGAGGTGGAATCTGAAGGAAGTCGGACGCA
>NZ_BAAGIR010000214.1:0-2378 GCF_054658155.1 Alkalibacterium sp. m-11 | reverse complement strand
TGTATTTTGCAAGACTTTTCTACACAACATTGCAGCGATAAACTACACAATTTTGCACCTGAAAGATTCTTTTAGTTATTTGTGTTTGGATAGTGCATTCTTTAGTCGAAAACTCTCTCCGGTAAAGCTTAATATGTGAGCATGGTGAATCAGTCGATCAACCAATGCGGCTGTCAGACGAGCGTCAATGAACACTTTATTCCATTGACTAAATTCTAGATTACTGGTGATGATGACGCTTTTCGTCTCATACCAATCACTAATCAGCTGAAATAGAAGTTCCGCTCCTTCTTTCGTAAACGGAACATACCCCATTTCATCTAAAATAATCAGTTTAACCTTGTCAAAACGTTTTTTAAAAGCATCTAGTGTGTTATTTTTCCATTGACGTTCTAGTTCGCTGACTAGGTCAGATACGCGCCAGAAGCGTGTATCTATGCCGTTTTCTGTAGCTAATGTGCCTAAGGCACATGCCAAGTGAGTTTTTCCTGTACCAGGTGTTCCTACGAAAACAGCGTTTTGGCATTGTTTGATAAAAGACAGACTAGTCAGTTCCTCTTTAGTTGTCGGGCTGGGAAGCGATATCTGGTTGTGCCATTCATAAGTGGATAGCGTCCGCCTACATGGCAGTTTTGATTGTTTATAGAGCCGTATCGTTTTCGCTTCTTCGCGACTTCGAAGTTCATTTTTCAAAAGAAAAAGTAACCAGTCCTCTTTTGAATCAAATCCATCCGTATCAATGACTTTTGGTATATGAGAGAGCCGGAGGCTTTTACACAGTTCTTCTAAGTAAGCGTGATCCATTACTTATACTACCTCCTTGGGAAAAATTCCTAATGCATCATAACTGTTCCAATCCACATTGTAAGAATCCGAACTCGGTTCGACCCCTATTAATTCATAGAATCTTTCGTTGATTTGTTTCATATCTTTAGTGACGAGTAAATTAATAAGGATATCGACACGTTCAGCTTGGACCTTCCAGTCATTATGAGTTAAGTATAATTTGATCCGCTCCGGTAAATATTTCCAGTAACGTGAGTACTCCATTGAACGGAGTTTTTTACGCCAGTCTAATAAGATAGATGCCCAGTCAATCGGTCGTTTTTTAAACATATACGGGCGATCACCTTCAGCTATTATGTCACCAGATCCACTGTAGAATGTGTAAGTCTCAGCTGTTAATACAGCATATATCTTCGTGTGATTTCGTGCCTTAGGCACGTGAATGAGTGTTTGATCGAGTTTGATTTCGTTATACTTGTTTGCCTTGCATTCAATCTCTTTAAAGACGGGATAAGGTACATCCGGAAGAGCCAGTAGTTCAGTTTTTTCTTCTTCCCATAGTTCAATGATGGAGACATTTTTTTCATAATGATTTCGATCTCTATCCTCAATTAGTTGTGTTCTCAATTTATCATTTAAAGAAGCATAATCTTTCATTGACGGGCTTGCAGGGAAAAAGTTATAGCGTATATATCCAACTTTGTTTTCAACACTTCCTTTTTCATTTCCGCTGCGCGGATTACATACTTGCGTGTTGAAACGGTAATGAGTGGCGAATCGAAGATAAGCCTCAGTTAGTACAGCAGGTTTATATTTAGATTTTCTCTCCGTTACGGCCGTTGACATATTATCAATTCGAATGACTTTCGGCACACCCCCGATTTGATGAAACAATTGAGTCATGCCTTCAAATAAACACTCCTGATTCTCTGCAGGTAACGCAACCGCAAAACCTACATTACTAAACGGGAAGGTCATTACCAAGGTTTTGACATCTTTAAATGCCCCCTCATGTTCGACTTCCATCGTTCCAAAGTCCAGCTGTGCATCTGCTGGGGGATGTTCCAGACGTTCAAATCCTTTATCTACAGCGCCTTTATCATTGTGAGTAGAACGCCAGTCTTGAACAAATACACAAACAGTCCGATAGGACCCCGGGAAATCAAGTTCTTTCAATTCACGGTGATAAGCTACGTTAGTACGTCGTTTTTTCTTCGGCAACTTGGCATCTTCGTCCAGCCATAAGGTTAAAATATCTCCCCATTTTTCTTCATACATCATGCCTGTTTTTTCTATTTTCTTCTTCTTTGGAAAGTTATTGCCATCAGCGTATTTTTTAGCTGTACGCCAATTCACTCCAAGTTCTTTTCTTATGTGATCAATCGATTTATCGTGATTATTCCTTAAATTTTTGATAGTATTAATATCAGTCATTGTGAGCATACCTTTCATACCTCCAGTTAAAGTGTAGGAACTCTAACTTTAGAGGATTTTCAGGTGCCTTGCAATGGCTTTTTATATTGCATTTTGCCGTCCGCAGAGTTGTGTACTTTTACCCTGCAATCTTATGTATTTTTATCTTGCCATAAACA
>NZ_BAAGIR010000213.1:0-2385 GCF_054658155.1 Alkalibacterium sp. m-11 | reverse complement strand
TATTTTACCTTTGCTGGAGACATTTGACAAGAAAAAAAGCAATGTGATCCAGCAGTGTATTCACGTCTGCTGGATCACATTGCCTTTTTTCGCCTCTTTTTTATCGGTATAGAATGCTTTTCTACACTCACTGGCTCCGTTCATCTTGAGTTGGTCGCAAGACGCTTCTTAGAACCCACTCACTGGCTCTGTTCATCTCGAGTTGGTCGCAAGACGCATCTTATAACCCACTCACCAGATCATTTCATCTCGAGTTGGTCGCAAGATGCGTCTTAGAACTCACTCACTGGCTCTTTTCATCTCGAGTTGGTTGCAAGACGCACCTTAGAACTCACTCACCAGATCTTTTCTCTTGAGTTTGTCACAAGATCTAAATTTACCTTACATGAAAATCTTGCGACATTCAAAAATCATCATTAGAGATGAAATTAGGGTAACGGGAGCCATCGAGTGGTCTGGCACTAAGCAAATAATGCAAAAGAAGTCGCGGACACCTATCGTCAGTTGAACCCTACCATATAAAAAAAAGACCTGCACACTAGTTGTGCAGATCATCCGATACAAATCTCTTATGGTCCTTACTGGGCTCGAACCAGTGACCCCTACCTTGTCGAGGTAGTGCTCTCCCAACTGAGCTAAAGAACCGTTATTGGGTCATTACTAGTAAGAGTATACTAGATTTTGCCTACTTTGTAAACAACTTTTCAATCTTAAGCAGTCCTTCCTTTTCTTTTAAGATAAATTCGTTCATAATGGTTAGGAGAGAATCAGGAAGGAACCGGTGTAATGGATACAACTAAACTGAGCAAATTTTATAAAAAAACACATGAAAAAAAAATCAGTGCACTTTTTGAAGCGGGTGTCATTTCAGATGAAGATAGACAGACGCTTTTATCAAATAATCTGGATCTGAACCTTGAAACAGGCAGCAATATGATCGAGAACCATCTGGGTAATTATTCCCTTCCTCTAGGGGTTGCCATGAATTTCGTCATTGATGGCACAAACAAAGTAATTCCTATGGCTATTGAAGAGCCGTCCGTTATAGCAGCTGCCAGTTTTGCGGCTAAAATCATCAGTACCGGAGGCGGCTTTTCAACGAATGTTCCTGACAGACAAGTCATCGGTCAGGTGACCTTAAAGCACGTCGGCAACATGGCTGAGGCCAGAGAAATCGTCCTGAATGCAAAACAGGCCATTCTAGATCGAGCAAATGAAGCTCATCCCTCTATCGTTAAACGAGGAGGTGGAGCCCGAGATTTGACTGTGCGTATTCTTGAAGAAACAGATCAGACGGGATTCCCTGCTTTCCTTTCTGTTCATCTGCATATCGATACGAAAGAAGCTATGGGGGCCAATATCATTAACACGATGATGGAAGGCATTGCTCCTTATATTGAAGAACTGACTGGCGGGACTGCCCTGCTTCGCATCCTTTCCAATTATGCGACAGAAAGCCTGGCGACTTCTCAATGTGTCATCCCGGCACACGCGTTAAAGACCGGAAAATACACTGGTGAAGAAGTCAGAGACCGCATCATTGAAGCCACTCAGGTAGCGACGATAGATCCATATCGTGCCGTGACTCACAATAAAGGCATCATGAATGGGGTGGACGCTGTGGTTGTCGCCACAGGAAACGACTGGCGCGCAGTCGAAGCTAGCGTCCATGCCTATGCGAGTCGAAGCGGGCAGTACCGGTCGCTGACAACGTGGGGCAAGAGTGAACAAGGCGATCTGGTCGGTTCACTCACTCTGCCTCTACCAATAGGGACAGTAGGCGGCGCTATTTCGATTCATCCGGCCGCTCAGTTGTCGCACACTATCCTAGGCCATCCAAACGTCAATGAACTGGCCGGTATCCTGGCTTCAGTTGGACTGGCTCAGAACTTTGCAGCTGTTCGAGCCTTGGTTACTGACGGTATACAGAAAGGCCACATGGGACTGCATGCCCGGTCTCTTGCCATCAGTGCGGGAGCTAAAGGAGAACAGGTCCAGAAGGTAGCTGATTTGCTGAAACAGGCGCCACATATGAACCTGGATGCAGCTAGATCGATACTAAGGAATCTATAGTACAATTAAGTAAATTTATATGAGTCTGTAATAAAAAATGCATTCCCATTTCGTTTCCTTGTTTTAGGAACATAGTGGGGAATGCATTTTATTCTTCTATTTGCGATTGCTCGAATACAATTCAGATACATAAAGCTTTTGTCCCAGCCTTATCTATTCTCGAATTAATTCTCTTTCATCTCTTATCACTAGTGTTGCATTAAAAATTTAACTGTTCCATGACATAAAAAAATCCTTTATACTAGTACTTGGATGACTTATCCAAGACCAATACAAAGGATCTAAGCATGGATAAGTATAATACAAAAATGA
>NZ_BAAGIR010000212.1:0-2413 GCF_054658155.1 Alkalibacterium sp. m-11 | reverse complement strand
TGCTTTTCTCTACCATACGTATAGTGTACCTTTAAATCCCCTCTCTTTTCAAATCAAGTGATAGTGATTAACGTTTGAGGTGATAGGCTTTCTAGCGGGTAAAACTTTATACTTTCCTATTCTACAATGAAAAATCGTCCTTTGGGATCCAGTTTCCCGTCATTGTAGCGCAGTCGATCATCCTTATTGGGCTGACAGATAAATGTCCGCTCTCCTGTTTCCGGATCGATACGGTAGATCCCGCTTTTTTCAGCAGACAAGAGCTTGCCTTCATTATCAAGAACCGCTGCTCCGACGGGGCCATCAGTTAAGTAAGTAGTCAATTCGGTTGTTTCCGGATTGAAACGATAGATGATTCCATCTGATATGGAAATAAAATACAGCTGCTGGTTCGATTCATCCCATACGGGCCCTTCAAGCAGTGCACTTCCGACATAGAAAATTAGTTCCGGTTCATATTTTAATTGTTCAGTCATTCTTGACATCCTTCCGGCTGATAGTTTCATGTAATATTTTCAATTCTAATCAATCTGTTTCTTCAATATTCAATTTTATTATACTCTTTTCCAGGTATACTAAGATTAAACTACGACAATGTGAATTGGAGTGCTTATATGACTAAAAATTATCCTGTTATTACATACAAGACAAACAGTCCGATATCCGTTTCTGTACTGACGGATCTATATGCCAGTGTCGAGTGGACCGGCTATACTGATCATCCGGACAAAATGGCCCGACTGCTTGACGGCAGTGCCTATCACAAGTCTGCCTGGCACGGCGATCGCCTTGTGGGACTCATCCGGGTGGTGATCGACCATGCATCGATTGTCTATATCCAGGATATCCTGGTCAGACCTGACTATCAGAGGTCAGGAATCGGTCGTAAACTGATGCAGTCTACGCTTGAAGCATTCGACTATATCAGGCAGACGGTTCTGATGACCGACGACAGCGAAGAAACTAAGGCCTTTTACCGATCTCTAGGGTTTATCTCTTCAAATGAACTCGGCGGTCTAGCTTTTGTAAAAATGAATGCGGACGCCTAGGCAGGCTGGACTTTCGGGTCTGATTCCTGTTTTCAGGAATATGGGCCCGTTTTTTTTCTGGCGACTCTTAAATCAATTACTTAGTTGCTTTACCATGGAAAATCTTTGCCTTCAATTTCCTCTATCCAGAATTGTCTCAGCGTTTGCTTCATTTCTTCAGACATAGGCACATCAGCCACTGACAGATTTCCTCTAACCTGCTCACTCGTCCGCATACCTGGGATAACCGTCGCTGTTTCCCGGTAAGAAAGAATATACTGAAGAGCTGCATCGATCATCGAGGCGTCCGGTCCAATAATTCCTCGGACTTTATCAACTAGCGCCCCTCTATATTCGATATCCGATTTGCTCCAGCGGCTCCTTACTCCTGTAAATGTACTGTCCGCATCATACTTTCCGGTCAGCCATCCCGAATCGAGCGGCACTTTGACTATCAGTCCTACTCCCTTATCATAAGCCGCAGTCATCTGTTCCAGAGGTTCCTGATAAAGGATGTTGAACATCACTTCGATAACGGTACTGTCCGATGTGGTGATGACTTCCTTCAGTTCTTCTCCTGTATCGACAGATGCACCATACGCTCGGATTTCCCCCTCTTTCTTAAGCTGCTTCAGCACATCAAACTGGGGAGAAGACCCGTTCAGATGGTCGAAGGGAGCATTGTGAAGCAGCAGACTGTCCAGATAATCGGTATTCAGACGCTTCAATGTGTCTTCTACTGAGTTGATCAAGTCACCCGGTTCAAAATTTGTCACCTTATCAGCCTGATGCCCGCACTTACTGCTGATGAGAACTTTGTTCCGTCTCCCTGAAAGAGCCTGACCTAAAATGCTTTCGCTTTTGCCGCCCCCCATATGTTGGCGCCGTATCAAAGAAATTGCATCACTGGTCCAATGCTTCGTGAACCAGACGAACTGCCTGTCAGTCACTCATTTCGGACCAGTCTGTTCCATTTCCTAACTGCCAGGCACCAAATTCTATTTCAGATACCTTAATTCCAGTAGTTCCCAACTGTCTTTTCTTCACCTGCATTCCCTCCTTAACATTTCCTTCCTGTTCATGATACCCCTCCATTAATCGAAGCGCCAGTTTCTACTATCAAACATCCCGATTAAATGAGAAACGATCCATTAGTTCCGGTTTGAATTACAAAATGAGAGAATTCTAATAATCTTTCAAAGATATTTACCCTATACCGATTAGGCGATTAATTTTCTTCTATCAGATTCTTCCTATTCTGCTATGTGTAAAATAGTTGTCGGAAAGTAAAATAGTAGGGCAAGAAATTAAAGTAGACAAAAAGAAAGAAGACCCTTAATCTAGAGATAACCACAAATCCAGAAAAGAGGTCTTCTTATGAATCA
>NZ_BAAGIR010000211.1:0-2440 GCF_054658155.1 Alkalibacterium sp. m-11 | reverse complement strand
TGTGCTGTGATGAAATGGAGAACATTCGATTCGCGCAATCGCTGTTTCTCGTAATGGCCTGTCTGAAAGAGACATTAATGAACGAGTTAGTACTATCTGAACAACATGTTCAAGACTTGTTAGATACTATCTTTGATAGTTTACCGGAACTCTTCAAGCCATTTTTAAAAGAAAATCAGCTGAATCAAATATCAAAAGCGGCATAATAATCGGTACCAAGTCAATGACACCAAGCGTCAAAGGCTATTTTTTAACTGCAAAACTTGAGTTATTTATATAATATCAATCGATAAGGAGGGGTAGTTTGAGGGATTTACCCATTGCAACAGTATTCAATAATACAGAGTTAGCAATTATGATGTCTGATCAAATTGTCAGCACGGCAATCGCAGAAACAAATATTTATGATATAACCGCTTTTGGACTTGGAGCGGGAGAATCGATTAGTACGGAGATTGTCGGTCTGGAAAAGTTAATTTATTGTCTCGAAGGCCAATTGGAAATAACCCATAATGAACAAGTTGTCGTTTTAGAAGCTGGATCGATGATCTTACTAGATCGTGGTTCCTATCATGCAATCAAAGCTAAAAATAAAGCTAGTTTTCAACAAATCCATATTTACCAAACAGAGGAGAATGAACAAATGATTAATAAAATTCCACATAATGAAACGATTCAGTTAGCTGATCAAATTGAAATTGTACCTAACAGAAAGTCGAGTAAGTCACTTGTTCAACACCAAACTTTAACATTAACATTATTTGCACTTGATAAAGGTCAACAAATTGCTCGACATACAGCGACTGGGGATGCACTTGTGCAAATTTTAGAAGGTGAAGCATTGATTACAATTGACCAGACTGACTACACCGTCAAAAAAGGTGAGAGCATTGTCATGCCTGCAGAAATACCCCATGCGTTAGAAGCTGTTGAAGCGTTTAAAATGTTACTAACAGTTGTAAAGGCAGGTGAATAATATGCGTGAAGCAGGACATTCCTTTCTTGCTAGATTAGGAAAAACACGGCTACGTCCTGGTGGCGTGGAAGCAACGGATTGGTTATTTAACCATGTTTCATTTAATAAAAACCAACACATCCTAGAAGTAGCTTGTAACCAATGTACAAATGCGATTGAGTTGGTCAAAAAAACAGGATGTTCGATCACAGCTGTTGATCTAGATAAACAAGTAATAGAGATAGCTAAGAAGCGGATAGAGGAAGCAAAGCTAACAGACCATATAACGGTTGAACGAGCGAATGCATTAAATCTTCCCTATCCCGACCAATCCTTTGACATCGTAATCAATGAGGCGATGTTAACGATGCTGGGAGACAAGCAAAAAGTAAAAGCAATTTCAGAATATTATCGAGTTTTAAAACCAGGTGGTCTGTTATTAACTCATGATGTTAAGCTTACAGATGGAGGTATGCCGAAAGTTGTAACAGACTTGCAACAAGCAATTCATGTTCAAGCTAAACCTCATGACGAAGCAGGCTGGCGTAATATCTTTAATCAAGCTGGCTTTGAAAATTTAGATGTAGCAACTGGTCCAATGTCATTAATGAATCCGATCGGTATGATTAAAGATGAAGGCTTGATACGGACGATGAAAATTTTTCGGCAGGCAATAAAAAAGGAAAATCGAGCCTATTTTAAATCAATGTTCCGCTTTTTCAAAACAAATAAATCAAATTTAGGTTATATTGCGATCGTTTCAACAAAGTAAATAGTCTTATTAATTTCATTAAAATCTCAATTTAACGATTTGACTCTCGTCTGCATGCTAGAATTCGCAATTAGAATTCTTTAAGACGAGGGTTTTTTAAAATTCGCTAAATTTTCTAACTAGTCCTTAAGCAAGTTTCTATTTAGTTTATGTTAGAATTAGATTAGTAATTAAACAAGTCAGAATCTAAGATCAACATCCCGAAAGGAGCTCGACTAATTCATGAAAAAACTAATCGATATGCTGGAACAACGAAAAGATGAAATGGTAGCGATTCGCAGACATCTACATCAACACCCTGAACTGTCATTTCAAGAAGAAAAAACAGCTGCCTATATTGAAAAGTTTTATCAAGGAAAAGATATCAAAATTGACACAAACATTGGTAATGGCTATGGCATCATTGTTACTATTGAAGGTGGAAAAGCAGGCAAAACTGTTGCACTTCGAGCTGATTTTGATGCTCTCCCAATTCAAGAAGAAGCTGACGTCCCTTTTAAATCTAAAAATGATGGTGTCATGCATGCGTGTGGGCATGATGCACATACAGCTTACCTACTTGTTTTAGCAGACTGTTTGATTCAACTCACTAGTGTTGCATTAAAAATTTAACTGTTTCATGACATAAAAAAGTCCTTTATAATGGGGTTGGATGACTTATCCAAGACCAAAACAAAGGACTTACAACATGGATAAGTATAAAACAAAAATGA
>NZ_BAAGIR010000210.1:0-2451 GCF_054658155.1 Alkalibacterium sp. m-11 | reverse complement strand
CCGGCGGCATTCAAAGAAATTTTGATTGGAAATCAGTCAAACCAAGAACAAATTGCTGCGTAATTTCTTTGGTGAGGGTTAATCCGATAGGATTGTGAAGCATTTATTAGGGTGCGAAACTTGAGTTACTGATAATTTGACTTTTGAAACTATAACAAGAAAGAATCTACTTACACCTTCTTCTCTAATTCTCCATTTCAAATACAGGTAAACAGCTTCTACTTACAGTTTAATTATAATATACATTGTTATATACAGCTATAACGCCTCTAATGAAAGTAATTTGTCCTGAATTGACTTTAACCTACCGCTAGAACGTTTCTAGTGATAGAAATTATTTTAAATTAGGCAGTAAACTGTCACTAGATTGAATCTAGTTATACCTAACCTATAGAAAAGCATTCATTACTTTAATTAAAGACCTAGGTTACTTTCTATCAGTAGCAGGTTAAAAAAATGTTTACATGCTTATCCTAAACGGTTACTCTTAAGTTGAATCACACTTTGAGTACTCAAAGTGAACATCACATAAAGGGTGGTCCTATGTTCGAAATCAGAGATGACTTTTACTGGAAAGGCAAACCAATCAAAATTATTTCGGGTGCGATTCATTATTTTAGAGTCGTACCGGAATACTGGGAAGATCGCTTAAAAAAATTGAAGGCTATGGGGTGCAATACCGTAGAAACCTATGTCCCATGGAACCTGCATGAACCTGTGGAAGGGAAGTTCAACTTTAATGGCATGGCTGATCTGGCTGAGTTTATTAAACAGGCAGAAGAACTGGATCTGTTCGTAATTTTAAGACCGTCCCCATATATCTGTGCGGAATGGGAGTTCGGCGGACTTCCAGGATGGCTGTTAAAAGATAGAAACATGCGCTTTCGTACTTCATACAAGCCATTCCTCGAGAAAGTTGAAGCTTATTTTATTCGTTTGTTTGATGAGGTTAAGTTTTTACAATCTACTGAAAATGGACCTATCATCATGATGCAGGTAGAAAATGAATATGGCAGTTATGGGAATGATAAAACGTACCTGAAAGAACTTGTTTCTTTAATGAGAAACAATGGGGTAACCGTTCCGCTTGTCACAAGTGATGGAACGTGGATGGATATGCTTGAGAACGGGACGATTCTTGAAGACGCTCTCCCTACCGTTAACTTCGGGTCAGATCCGATCGCACATTTCGATGCGCTCAAGAAACATGCTGGAAGAGAGATTCCGCTGATGGTCATGGAATTCTGGAATGGCTGGTTTACTGCCTGGGGCGACGAGGGGTTCAAGAAAACGGATAGCAGAGAACAGGCTATATCACTGGACCAGATACTTGAAAGAGGACATGTCAATTTTTATATGTTTCATGGAGGAACCCATTTCGGTTTTTACAATGGATCGAACTACTATGATAATTTGACTCCAGATGTGACCTCCTATGACTACGATGCTCCGCTGACTGAATGGGGAGACATAACCGAAAAATTTAAACGGTTCAGAGAGGTCATTCAGAAGCATTCCGAACAGAACCTGCCTCCACTTCCTGAACCTGTTAAGTTGAAAGAGTATGGAAGATTTGAAGTCACCGAACGCACTGCGTTATTTGATAACCTGGACTTGATCAGCACCCCGATTGAAAGTCCCTATCCTCTTTCAATGGAAGAAATGGACCAGTCACTCGGATATATTTATTATGAACACGAGCTTGGCCGAAAACGGTCGATTGAAGAGTGTCGATTGCTGGGGACCAACGACCGTGCAAAGGTGTATGTCAATCAGAAACATATCCACACGCAATACGATAAAGAGCTCGGTGAGAAGATTCCGATTGAACTGATAGATGAAGAGAATGCATTGGGAATCCTCGTTGAAAACATGGGACGAGTCAATTACGGCCCGCGTATTCCTCATCAGAGAAAAGGAATTACAGACGGAGTATATGTCAATGGTGCATTAAGAAGTGGATGGACCCATTATACTCTGCCTTTGGATAATTTGAATAAACTTAACTTTTCCCGTAAGTACGAGCCTGGAGCCCCAGGATTTTACAAAGTTAATATCGAGATTGATGAACCACAAGATACCTTCATCGATATGACTGGGTGGGGGAAAGGATGCGTATTTATTAACGGATTCAATCTTGGGCGTTTCTGGGACAAGGGGCCTCAGGTGAAACTGTATCTTCCTGGCCCGCTGCTTAACCGGGGAGAAAATGAACTGATTGTATTTGAAACAGAAGGAAAAGTACTGGAGTCGATACATCTGACGAGCATTCCGCATACATGAAAAAACTGCCAGTAGACTAAGCATGCAAAGTGTCTACTGGCTTTTTATGTGCGCCCGGCATGGGCGACAACTTGGTGGTGAAAGTCCACTACAGACTTGGCAGTAGGAACTGTTAGCGAAAGACAAGGGTGTCCGCCGTGAGGCGGAATCTGAAGGAAGTCGGACGCA
>NZ_BAAGIR010000209.1:0-2454 GCF_054658155.1 Alkalibacterium sp. m-11 | reverse complement strand
GAAATTAGTCCACAGATTTAAGCTGTGGACTGCTCAAAAGCCCGAGGATACCATGTTTTCCACATGTGTATACCTCGGGCTTTTGTCACCGTTCAGGAAATCATAAAATTTTGGGTAAATTCAAAACTGGAGATTTGTCTCGAGGAGCAATATATGCTGCTTTGATAATCACTGCAGTCGTATCAGTTGCTAGTGGGATTGGTTTAACTGCTCCAGTTTTATTAAGTAGGGCAAAAACTGCATTAACTTCTTTTGGATTTTCCGTGACTTCAACTCTTACTGGAGACATACTCAATGGGAGTTGGTCTTACGATACCTATAGAACTAAGGGTTTGGTCTCTAGTGGTGGAAGTTCTTATAAGCAGCGTGCCTACAGATACCAAAACGGTTATTTCAGAGCAAATTTCAAGATTGGTAATTATACTAGTCCTACATGGACTACTCGAGGCAAGACTGGAGCATGGTGGTTTGCCACCAGACCATATTAACCATGAATATGTCAGTAAATTTTTTAGGAGCAGCCATCTTTTTTCTGTGTTATGGTATTAAATATAGAAAAAAGAATGAAAGAGATATAAGATTTCCATTTACCTACAGTATTCTTTTTTCTGCATTTTCTGCATTTGAAGTTTATAATTATATTATTGGAAAATTGCTGGTTGGTTTGATTATAATAATTCTCATTGTAATTGATTTCTTTTTTACGAAAAGACGATAAATACTATGCGACGTGTAAACTGTGGGTACGTAAGTATTTGCTAAGCTATCAGGATTAGTCCAGATAGCTCTTTTCACTTAAAAACCTAGTCTAAAGTTCAACAATGTCTCACTAATTTAATCTTCATTGATCCCAATGCAAAACTCGGTAATTTATTCACTGCCATGACCAACATTTCCTTGAGGGTTACCACCTCTCTTGTTTTCTTATAGTAATGAAAGGCAAATGTCTTACGCAGGATGTGTGTGCCAATATAGACTTTGCCTTAAATCTTGGAAGTTTTGAAACACCTGATAGACTACATTTACATCTAGATGTCCTCCCTTTACTACTGAGGAATTGATTCTCTGCTATATCCAAAGTTTTAATTTACCTTAAGTGAGATTTTGTAGATTCCCTAAATTGTCGAGTTGACTCCAAATTTACACATATGATAGCAGGTGGCTTTGACATCGTAAAATATGGGTTGTTTTTGGAATTACTATATTCTTTAAAAGCCGACAATTCCTCCCTTGTAGCTAATATTGCCAAACTACGAACGTTTCACTTCTCTAAATTATTGGAACCATTAAAAGAGCTATATGATTATATTTGGATTGGTGTAGGGTCGAGTGCTAATATTAGGGTTGATAATGTAATGGTTTGCGCAGAATACTTTGTTATTCCGTAGAAGACTAAGACTTACTCTTCCGAAAGCTCTCTCTATATCATAAATGTATATCTTCAAACACTACTAGACGATCTAGGAGATGATTTCAGAGGTGAAGTGCTGAAACTTCTTCCTTTTTTGTTACATTCTAAAAGAGATTTACATGCATCCATAATTGCTCAAGCAAAAAAGTGTTTGGGGAAAATTTAACATTTAATGCAATAGTTAATAATTAGAAAAGGATTACGATTATCCAGAATACGGAATCACTGCAATTGATCATCATGATAGGAAAGTATTTGCGCTATTTGCTGGTATATTTACAGAATTAGAGGAAAGAATATCACTATTTAACAATTAGGGTGATGTCCCGAGCAACTATATCCATATGCAAAATACCTTAAAGGTTACGAACCAACAGACTATTCGAGAAAATTGGATTTAATCGAGTTTGAACCGAAAGTAGGTGACAAAATTGGCTCTAACTAATAGAAAAAACGAGTAGACCTTTAGTTGAAACACATGTTTCCGAACCACGATTCACTGATTCAGAAACAATAAATAATGAGAATACTGCAAATACTACTTAAGTAAAAGATACTCCCTCGACAAAAAAAACCGAAATTAACAACAGAAGTTACTACAATTGATTTAATACTTAATATTCTGCTCAAAATAGAAAAACCATAATAGCAGATCCAGGTATTATATCGTTAATTGAAGTTCTTTCAGATCTTGAGGGAACAAAGGCTTATGAAACTTTGAGACACATTACAGAATTTTATTATGAGAACAATTATGACAACCGAGCTCAACGAATCATAGCAGTATATAAAATAGGAAGTTTTTACCTGGATTATTCACAGCCATATCAAAAACCTTAAAGAAACTGTATCAAATCAATTAAAAATAGCCAATCGATCTTTCACTAATTAAGTGAAAAGGAGCCCAATCTTTGATATTGTATAAGTGACGAAACAAACACAAATCAAGGAGGACTCCATAATGAAAAGTGTAATCGAAAAGTCACTTCATTTCAACAAAATGATCAAAGTTAATTTTGACGGTGGAAATTTAACCTCAGACT
>NZ_BAAGIR010000208.1:0-2473 GCF_054658155.1 Alkalibacterium sp. m-11 | reverse complement strand
GTGCGCCCAGATAGGGCAATGTCAACAGCGGTTTAAGGTGCCGCATAGTAAGATAACGCTATTGTCAACCTGTCCAACCGAAAGGCGAAAGCTGACACGGGAACATAGCATGGCAGGAAAGCGGTAAGTCATCTAAAGGCAATCAGATGCGACTGAACTGCAATGACAAGTGGATATGAGGATAAAACTGGGTTTGTTGAACGTAAGTTTCGAGTTTCTGTTAATGCCCGGACAGAGGAAATTTGCCTGTAACCTCTGATGTGAATGTAATTGCGTACAGATTTCGCGCAATTGGTTATCATTTAATTCACATGACCTGTTGGAGAACCAATGGTAAAGAAACGAAAACGTATCCGAAAATCCACATACCTATTGGCATTGTTAACTGGGGATACCCTAAACAGAAACGCCGGAAACGGCTATAGCTAAAGGGCTTGAATATTCTGCATGGGTACGGAGCTTCCATAGTAGTCCGCGAGGGGTAATGACCCTTACATGGCGAAGGGAAGCAGTTGTTACGCGCCAAAATTTATATTGATTAGGGAGGAATACCTCAATGAAACCAACAATTGAGATTTTGGAGAGAATGAATCAAAACTCAAATCGCAACAAGAATGAAATTTTCACGCGGGTTTACCGTTACCTGCAAAGACCAGACATCTATTTTCTTGCTTACAAAAATCTGTATGCCAATAGTGGCGCAGCAACACCTGGTGTCGATAATGACACAGCAGATGGCTTCAGCGAGGAAAAGATAGAGCTTATTATCCAAAGTCTGACAGATGGAACCTATACACCTAAGCCTGTACGTAGGACGTATATTGCAAAAAAGCAAAGTAATAAATTACGTCCTTTAGGACTTCCGACATTCACTGATAAATTGGTTCAGGAAGTAATCAGAATGATTCTAGAAGCTATTTATGAACCTACATTTTGTGATACTTCCCATGGCTTTAGACCTAACAGAAGCTGTCATACCGCTCTAGGAATGGTATCAAAAGGATTCAATGGAGTGAAATGGTTCGTCGAAGGTGATATCAAAGGCTGTTTTGATAACATTAATCACAATGTGCTCGCTGAATTGATAGGAAAGAAAATCAAGGACGCGCGTTTCAACCAACTTATTCGCAAATTCTTAAAGGCAGGATATATGGAAGATTGGCGATACCACAGTACATATAGTGGGACGCCCCAAGGTGGAATAATTTCACCTGTACTAGCCAATATATACTTGCACGAGTTGGACATGTTTGTTGAACAGCTAAAAGCTAAATTTGACAAGCCCTTACCCCGAGGCAAGAGAACACCGGAATATTCAAGGCTACGAAGTAAAGCAGTCCGCTTGAGAAAAAAGTTAGAAAATGCGGATGAGCACCAAAAGCCGGCACTACTTGCTGAATTACGACAAACCAGAGCGAAACAGCTTTCAACCCCTAGTAAATTACAAGAGGATAAGAATATTAAATATGTGCGTTATGCAGATGATTTTCTTATCGGGGTTATCGGAAGTAAATCTGACTGTGAATGGGTAAAATCGGAACTGAAAACATTTATCAGAAATACGCTGAAAATGGAACTCAGTGAAGAAAAAACACTTATTACTCACAGCCACAACAAAGCAAGATTTCTAGGCTATGATGTTTGTGTAAGGCGCAACAGTCAAATCAAACAAGGTGGAAATGGGTATACCAAAAGAACGCTTAACAACAAAGTGGAACTCACGGTTCCATTCAAAGATAAAATTGAAAGTTTTCTGTTAGATAAAGGTATAGTGAAACAAATTAACGGTAAGTATCGCTTTGTCCACCGCCCAAGCTTGCTACAAATCACGGAATACGAGATTGTTTCAACCTACAACGCAGAATTGCGAGGAATCTGTAACTACTACCGAATGGCAAGTAATTTTAACAACTTAAATTACTTTGCTTACCTTATGGAGTATAGTTGCTTAAAAACACTTGCAGCAAAGCGTAAAAGCAGCATTGCCCGAATTATTCGCTTGCATCAAGATGGGCAAGGGAAATGGTGTGTACCATATAAGACGGCTAAAGGTGAAAAACGACTCTATTTCGCAAAATATTCTGATTGTAAAGGGCAAAGTTCATTTAGTGACAAAATACGTAATGACGCAGTTATCTATAGTCATAAACGTAACCCTTTTGAAGATGGATTAAAAGCAAGAGTTTGTAAGTTGTGTGGAACAACCGAAGCGACACACTATGAAATACACCATGTTAAAAGGCTCAAAGACTTGAAGGGAAAAGCTCCATGGGAGAAATACCTAATAGCGCGAAACCGAAAAACTATGGTGGTCTGTCGAGATTGTCACAAAGAAATCCACAGAAATTGAGTTTTGAATAATTGAGTAACAATGGAGAGCCGTGTACATCGAGAGGTGTAAGCACGGTTCGGGGAGGGGTCTGCGCAAACCTGTTGTAGAAATACAATAAGGCGGCGCTTTCCTACTCTACTG
>NZ_BAAGIR010000207.1:0-2567 GCF_054658155.1 Alkalibacterium sp. m-11 | reverse complement strand
AGTCCAATGGGACAACTGAAGAAAATGTTTGGGTAATGAAACACACAGAATGAGCCATTTTAATATTAAAATTGAAGAGTTACCATCTCTAGAAAAAAAGTTTCCGCCAAAGTCTTGACACATACTAAAGACGATCTTCAGTTGACAGACACTCCTTGGTCTGCTGCTCCAGTCTCGCAGCCAGATCATTTGCAATATAGTAGGTGTCCAGGCTGGTCACTCTCTCGAAGATATAACCGGAAGACTCTTTATGATGGTGACCCAGTATTATCCGATACATTAATACGATCAGATTTTCGAATAATTTAACACGGTAGTAATCAGCAAGCTGATAGGCGGTACCGATCTGTTCCACTTCATTTTGAATAATTTCAATATATTCATACAACACATTCAGTTCATCTTCAATAAAACCACCGTAGCTTCTCAAAGAAATAGGGGGATGACCAGAATGGTTCTCATATTTCAGAGAAAGATACCAGCCCCACAGAGCCTGATGGGTTCGTTCGTCTGTCAGTGAACTACCCACCACTTAAATCCTCCGGATTTTGAAGTGGGGGCTTCCTACGAACTCCATTCTTGTCTGCACAGGTTTCATGCAGACAGAGGAATCGGATATGGGTAGGCTCAAAAGGCAGTCCCTGCCTCATAGGTTTTCTTTTACTTGGCTAACGCCAAGGAATACTCAGTAGGCTTGGTTGTCGCCTATATAGACTTGGTTATCGTCTATATATAAAGTATACCAAATGAGAATGACATTAACCACTTCAAGCTATCGCTTGACCGAAATTCATCTCCCACTTTCACTGGTGCTTCGCACCCATACGCTTAGAAGTGGGAGACTTCTTTCGGAATTACGTTAAAATAGTCCCGTCGTTGTTTGAACTGAGAAGATCTTCACCTTGCAGAAAGTCCTGCCTGATCTGTCTGATATCCTTTACGATAGTCGCTCTGCTTACAAAATAATGTTCAGCCAGCTCATGGTAGGACACCCGGTTTCCTTCAAGCAAGTTTCTGATTATTTCAAACTGTCGGTCAGCGGGATCCAGATCAATTCTTGTTCCTCTGCTGATAGCGGTTAAGCAGGACAGTTTGTCTGAATGGCTGCCGATCAGTCGGATACCTGCGCCTGGACGTCTTTCCAGAACGAGTGATGTATTCTGTATTAAATCATCCAGTTCCTTAAGATAAGCATGAATCGTACGTGCAGAAACACCCAGTCTATCAGCTAGAAAGGCAGCTGATCTGAACTGTTCATTCTCAATCAGCATACCTAGAAGCTTCTGTTTATTTTTGATCGTCACGATTCTCTCACCTCCTCTCTACAGGTCAATTATATCACTTTTATGTAAGCCCTAACATCTACTCTTTCTCATCAGGCAATGTTGAAGAAAAGTATACACCTCTTTATATCCCGCACTTACTTTCTAACAATTAGATTGCTAAATATGACCGCTAGGAGTATGATTTAGACACATTATATGACAGAGTAAAGTCTGTCGATCTGGAGGCCTTATCATGAATAGAACCCGTTTTCTTGCACGTTTCAGACAAAGGAGCATGGCTGTATTCGGACGATTTCCACTATCAATTTTCTTTCTAGCTGTGACTACTCTGATAGTTATGGCTGATATCCAGCTTACTCGGACATCCTTGACAAGAGAAGCCTTTTCTGCCGGACTGGGTGCTCTTTTTCTAGCATGCGGGCAGTTGTGGAACGAAAAGAATGAGCGGCAGAAAACCCGTTCATCCTGGCTTATACTACTGGTTTCTGCTCTATCAGCCTTTCTTTACTATATATATCTAAGGCAAATCAACTTTGCATCTGATCAGTCAGCGATGATCAGGACGATCGTAGTCATCTTCATAGCCAGTGTTATGCTGATTACGATCCCGACAAGTCGCAGAGCATATACCTTTTCACAGTCCCTGATTGCTTATATACGGACATTTTTCAGTAGTCTGCTTCTAGCTGTTGTCTTTTACATTGGCGTAGCAGCAATTCTGGCAACATTCAGTACACTTTTCACTCAGCTGAGCTTTGAATGGTACAGTCATTCAGCTGCCATTATTTTCCTGTTTTTTGCTCCTGTGTATTTTCTATCCGGTATTCCGGAATTCTTTAGAGACAAAAATGATCAGACAGTAATAGAAGCCATCAGTCGACCAAAAATTTTAGCTGTTCTGGTAGACTTCATAGTCGTCCCTCTGATCCTTATTTTCTCGGCATTACTTATTGCCTATATCGGTGCAAACATTACTGGAGAATTCTGGCTGGACAGTCTGATCGAACCTATGCTGATCAGCTACGTAGCTGTCGGATTCATTACGCTCTTTTTAACTGAGCAGTCCACGAAGCAGTGGGTCCGTCTGTTCAACCGATACTTTCCATACCTGCTGCTGGTCATTGCTGTTTTTCAGAGTATCTCTTCATCTATAAAACTCAAGTTTCGCACCCCTAAGAACGACGTTCTATCCTTTTACCGTAAAGATCAGTTAGAATATTGAACTTAAAAGTACAGAAAAAGACACCTCTCTTTGGTAAAATGTAGTTACCAACAAACATT
>NZ_BAAGIR010000206.1:0-2605 GCF_054658155.1 Alkalibacterium sp. m-11 | reverse complement strand
GCGCATATGGGCGTTTCATTTGCATGGCTATTTTTAAACATAATTGCTAAAAATGAGGAATTAACGAATACAGGTTTTCTAATTACATGCAATAGTGGATATTTAGTGTAAAAAGGGTAAATTCAAATCTTTTCACTATTCCATTCCAATTTAAAGTTTGATACAATTATCATGCTAATTAATTTAGTAAGGGACCCTTCCATCCCTCTGCGCAAACATGAGGTGGAAGGGTCTCTTTCTATTTCTCCTTAATTACTCTTAAGGACATTATATTCGTCTATTTACGGACAAACAACTCCATCATATTCAGGTCATTTGAAATTGGCTAAAACAAAGAGAACTCTTTGCGCCTAAAATGAACATCATGAATGAATTTGGGAAATTTGTGGTTGTTATCATGAATGAGGCTGAATTTAGAAGAAGGGTTCATAAGGCGGCAGAAAAAGCGGATTATGATTGTGTCTTTGGGGGTGTAAATTATCATACTGCTAATGATCGCGGAAATTTAGTAACTGGAAATATGCTTCATCTGATTAGGGAAGATGAAATAGATATTAACAAACTTGCATCTGAAAAAAATGTGATTAATCACTACGACTGTTTTGATAAATGGGATAAACATGCTTATCAAAGAGAATGGAGAATATGCATAAATAGAAATAACCACGAGGTTACTCCGTATCGATTAGAAATAGGTAATATATCAGATATTGCTTTTATAGTTTCTGTTGAGATGTTATATCCCGCTCTGTTTAAATGGTTAGGGGGTTTTACATCAGAAAGTCCATTGTTTTATTTGCCAAAGTATGGAGGGACTGTTACTAGAGATTTGTTTAAAATGAACGTCTACAATATGAGGCCAAACAAAGGTTATTTACTTACCACAATTATGTAATTAGTGGAGATATAGATGATGGGCTTATAATTATGAAATGTTATATATCGCAGATTAATGGGTTTTATAAAGGATTTGATAAAATATCAGAGTTTGATGAAATAAAACAAGTGGGTGAAGTAATGAATGAAAACGTCAATTCTCATGATCGAATAGCTATCGAATATGCCTCGTTAACTCAACCGGGTAATTTAGGATTCTATAAATCATGTGAGGTAACTACAGTATTTATGATTAATAAAACTTCAAGACAAGCATTTAATTATTTTTCAATTTTTGCATTTCATGAAGGAAAAGCATTAAAAGAAAATATTGAATATCTAACTGAAAAGCCATTAAGAGTTTCTGATGAATACACACTGGGGATTTGTAGATATTACTTAACTATGGAAGAAGCCTACGAAAGCTTTAACCAAATGAGACACAACCAATCACTTATCAACAAGGGTGGGGAATTACAAATTGGAAAATTGAGTTTAATCAACAAACAATTTGTACCGCAAAATGGAACAACAGAAGTTTGCCTTAATAGAATTTTGAAAAATAATTTTATGAATGGATGTTATATTTACGAGTTCTTTAACAATAACAAAAAGATTGCCTCAAATTTGACTAAAAATCAACTGGAAAAGATCTCTGCTTTTATTCTGAAATATGTTCCAATTGATCTTCATGTCCTACAAGATAGAATAGGAAATATTATTTTTCAATTTCCATCAAATTTAGTAACTTTAAAATCATCATCAAGTAAGGATGGAGAAACACTTAACATAACTCTTAACACGGACGATAGGATTACTGATAACGATAGGTATTCTATCCTTGTATCCAACGAATTTGATGGTTGTTTAACAGGGACTAGATACCATTCTGTGAAAAACAACCAAAACACTATATTGGACATAGGAGATACTGATAATTTAATTAAGTCTAGGGTTTACGATAAAAAGTCAAATCTGGTAGTCTATGAGGCTAATTATAGCTGGATTAAAGAAATAAATACTAGATTTCATATAGGTAGCGAATTTTCTAAGAAGAGAACTATGAATATACCTGAGGGAACAGTGGATGTAGAGGTGGAATCTGTAGAGTTTTTAAGCGTCCCCCCTATAAAGCATACAGAAGAAAAATACTGGAAAGAGTTTGTAAAGGAGAGGCAGTATAGGGAACGACTAGAAGAATTGGAACGTCGAATGAAATTTATGCAGTATGGTACAGCCGCTCATCATGGAAGAAAACAAGCTTTAAAAGATATTAGAAAATTAATTAATATACATTCAGAAAATCAAATTATGCTATGGGATCCTTATTTAACAGTATATGATATTTTTGATACTCTTTATTATTGTAAACAGATGGGGGTAGAGATGCGAGCGATTACTTCTTCAAGTGGTGAAACTAGGAAAATAAATGGTGAAAAAGATCAGAACATTACTGCTTGGATTGAAGAACAGAAAGAAGTCTTTAATACTAAAAGCAATAATTATGGGATAAATCTTCAGGTTAGATGTCAGCATACTCAATTTGGTTGGAAATTTCACGATAGATTCCTGTTATTTGTAAAAAGAGATGGGACTACATTGGAGGGTGCTGAAAAAGAAACCCTTTTTAAGGGCTATAAATGGGTAAAATAAATAATCAGTGATTATCTGGTAAATTTCAAGGCATTTACACAGGTAGCACTGATTATTTTTGTTTGTGTTCTATTAA
>NZ_BAAGIR010000205.1:0-2606 GCF_054658155.1 Alkalibacterium sp. m-11 | reverse complement strand
TGGAAATGAGATGGTTCCTGTTTACTATAAGAGTATTCACGGTATCGTCTACGATAATTCAGAACTGAAAAAGTAATGGCTACGCACTATCCCAAAAGGGCGAAGGCGTAGCCGAAGCTTTTTTTAATTTTAATTTATAACCTATCTTATGGTATCTACTCCTTTTAATTATTGTATTTCTCAATAACTTCGTTTATCACATCTCGATTGTATCTTTCCCAATTCTCTGATTTTGTGCCTGCATAGGCTACTTGGTTTTGAATTGTCCATGATACTTTTAGTTCGTCTAGTCGTTCTGCAAATTGTGCATTTTTTTCTCTTACATTTTTTCTTTCGTGTGCTTCTAGTTCATATTTATTAGATACAATTTGATTAACATATAACCCTTCAAGTGCTTTATAAACTTCGATTGTAATTTCCATTTTCTACACTTCCTTTTTTATTTTTGCTTTAACAACTTTTTCTGGAAGTTTTGGGAAGTGGTGTCGGCTTCTTTAATCTTGAAGCTTTTCACTTCTTTTGAATGACTAGGATCTTCCAGTTATTTGGTTGTTAAAGAACTTTTTCTGTATAGTTTGGTGTGTTTGTCGTGGTTATGCCCCTGCATATGTAGTCGGTCTGTCAAGGGCGAGTGTGATCTTCTGTAAGTTTAAAATAAAGTCGCGACGTTTGCAAAAAAGATGCGATGTTTAAAACAAAGTCACGATGTTTATAAAAAAGTTGCGAAGTTTCACCCCTTTGGATATGATTGTCTAAAGGGGTGTTTTTGTGGCGAAACGAAAAAGAACATCTAAAGTCGATAAGTGGATTAAAGAAGGTAGAGGAACTGGCAGTGGGGCAGATTATCAGCCTTGGCTAAAAGTTCAAGATGTTTCCTCATTAGGTCGGTCAACGAGATTAAAAGGTACAAAAGCCGGTAGACAACATGAGTTTTTATCGGATTTGGAACGAAATTACTTTTATTTGACTGAATTTTCCGATGTTGTCTTAGATATTCGTGAACAATTTCCTTTATTACCACAAGAAGAGACGATTGTCATTGCGGAAGCGCTTGGAATAAAACACCCAGCTGATCCAAAAACAGGCGATCCAATTGTTATGACAACGGACTTTTTATTAACAGTTGATAAGGGAGAAGGTGTATTTGAAGTCGCTCATACTATCAAAATGAAAGACAAGCTATTAGAAGAACGTGTGTTAGAGAAATTCGAAATTGAACGTGAATACTGGGAGCGTAAAGGCATTAGTTGGGGTATTGTAACAGAGGAAGAAATTGATAAGATCGTGGCTAGAAATATTAGTTATATCCATGATTATTTTGATATTCGGAGCTATGATGTATATCGAGAAATGGCTAACCAACATATAGAGGATTTATCAATGTCTCTTATGAATCGTTTGTTGAATAGTTCACGAAGTATCCGAGAAATCACTAGTGAGTTTGATGCAGATACACACTTGCCTTTTGGAAGTGGTGTCACGTTGTTTTATCATTTGCTTGCTAAAAAAATAATGGTTACAGATATGTACAAGGCAATTGATTTAGAGCAATCAATTGATATTAAGTATATTGATGAAAGTAAATTGGAGAAGGTGAAATACGGATGATTTATATTAATCAGGTATTTCAATATGTAACAGATTCAAAAAGAATTCGGGTAATAGATATGGAAGAACCGCATGTCTATATAGTAAATATTGACACGAGCAGTGCTATGCCACGTAAAGAGCTATACTCTAGTCTAACCACAGATATCAAGCAAGGTGAACTGTTAGCGATTAGTGATCCTTATGCAAAAGTGATTTCCGAAGCTGATTTAACAGAAGTGCAGATTCGTAAGCGCGAAGAAGATTGGGGAAATATACAAAAATACTGTGTCCCCAATATGCCAGATTTGCTCCAAAAACAAGGAAGAGAAAGCAAGATTCGTGAAATCGTTCAAGAGAGCAACTTGGGCAAGACAAAGGTTAAAAAGCTACTAACTCGCTATTGGCAGCGTGGCATGACCAAAAACGCCATGTTACCTGACTACTCTAGTTCAGGTGGTAAAGGGAGAGCAAAAGCTCTAACAAATGCAAAGGTTGGTCGTCCTAGAAGAATAAATATAAATAATGAATATCAAACCGGTATTAACATTACAGAAGAAGTAAAGGTTCAAATTGAACACGTTATCAATAAGTACTACAGGAAAAAGAATAACTACTCTTTAAAAGATGTTTATAATTTTATGCTACGTGACTTCTATTCTGATCGCTATTCAGTTTCGTAAAAGTACGAAGAAGACCCAAAAAAAGATATTTAGTCGTTCCGAGAATTTTACGAAGGATGGCACGTAAAGAATCAGGCTCCACTATGGAAAAGCGTAAACAGGAAATGATGTCGCGGGGGTACTAATTATTCTAGTTTCGGTACCATCACGGTAGAAAGCCTACTTAGTTTTCCCACTGTAACATACAGATTGCAATCAAGTATATTAACTGAGTGAACTAGGAAACTCCAAGGAATAATTGGGGGAATAGCTCTTAAATGAGCATACAATTGATTGGTTTTTACAGCACTATTGGATTTATCTCGTCAAACAGGTTTTGGTTTGATGGTCTAGAAA
>NZ_BAAGIR010000204.1:0-2618 GCF_054658155.1 Alkalibacterium sp. m-11 | reverse complement strand
GCTATACTTTCTTTCTTGTGGTTAAGTCCTCGACCGATTAGTACTGGTCCGCTCCACATATCACTATGCTTCCACTTCCAGCCTATCCACCTGATCATCTTTCAGGGGTCTTACTTCCTTAAAGGAATGGGAGATCTCATCTTGAAGGGGGCTTCACGCTTAGATGCTTTCAGCGTTTATCCTGTCCACACATAGCTACCCAGCGATGCCAGTGGCCTGACAACTGGTACACCAGCGGTGTGTCCATCCCGGTCCTCTCGTACTAAGGATAGCTCTTCTCAAATCTCCAACGCCCGCGACGGATAGGGACCGAACTGTCTCACGACGTTCTGAACCCAGCTCGCGTACCGCTTTAATGGGCGAACAGCCCAACCCTTGGGACCGACTACAGCCCCAGGATGCGATGAGCCGACATCGAGGTGCCAAACCTCCCCGTCGATGTGAACTCTTGGGGGAGATAAGCCTGTTATCCCCAGGGTAGCTTTTATCCGTTGAGCGATGGCCCTTCCATATGGTACCACCGGATCACTAAGCCCGACTTTCGTCCCTGCTCGACTTGTAGGTCTCGCAGTCAAGCTCCCTTCTGCCTTTACACTCTACGAATGATTTCCAACCATTCTGAGGGAACCTTTGGGCGCCTCCGTTACATTTTAGGAGGCGACCGCCCCAGTCAAACTGCCCGTCTGACACTGTCTCCCGACCGGTTTACGGTCGCGGGTTAGAGTGGCCATACAGCTAGGGTAGTATCCCACCAACGCCTCCACCAAGACTGGCGTCCTGGCTTCATTGGCTCCTACCTATCCTGTACAAGCTGTACAGACACTCAATATCAAACTACAGTAAAGCTCCATGGGGTCTTTCCGTCCTGTCGCGGGTAACCTGCATTTTCACAGGTACTATAATTTCACCGAGTCTCTCGTTGAGACAGTGCCCAAATCGTTACACCTTTCGTGCGGGTCGGAACTTACCCGACAAGGAATTTCGCTACCTTAGGACCGTTATAGTTACGGCCGCCGTTTACTGGGGCTTCAATTCAGAGCTTCGCCGAAGCTAACCCTTCCTCTTAACCTTCCAGCACCGGGCAGGTGTCAGCCCCTATACATCTTCTTTCGAATTAGCAGAGACCTGTGTTTTTGGTAAACAGTCGCTTGGGCCTATTCACTGCGGCTGACCATGTGGTCAGCACCCCTTCTCCCGAAGTTACGGGGTCATTTTGCCGAGTTCCTTAACGAGAGTTCTCTCGATCACCTTAGGATTCTCTCCTCGACTACCTGTGTCGGTTTGCGGTACGGGCAGCCTACTTCTCACTAGAAGCTTTTCTTGGCAGTGTGACATCGGATACTTCGGTACTATAAGTTCCCTCCCCATCACAACTTGTCCTTAAGAAGATAAGCATTTGACTCATCCTCAGACTTGTTGCTTGGGCACGCTATTCCAGCAGCGTGCATATCTTAGCCTCCTGCGTCCCTCCATTGCTCAAACAAAGCAGACTGGTACAGGAATATCAACCTGTTGTCCATCGCCTACGCCTATCGGCCTCAGCTTAGGTCCCGACTAACCCTGGGAGGACGAGCCTTCCCCAGGAAACCTTAGTCATTCGGTGGACGGGATTCTCACCCGTCTTTCGCTACTCATACCGGCATTCTCACTTCTAAGCGCTCCACAAGTCCTCACGATCTTGCTTCACCGCCCTTAGAACGCTCTCCTACCATAGAACCAATGGTTCTATCCGTGGCTTCGGTATCTTGTTTAGCCCCGGTACATTTTCGGCGCAGGGCCACTCGACTAGTGAGCTATTACGCACTCTTTAAATGATGGCTGCTTCTAAGCCAACATCCTAGTTGTCTAAGCAGCCCCACATCCTTTTCCACTTAACAAGAATTTGGGGACCTTAGCCGACGGTCTGGGCTGTTTCCCTTTCCACTACGGATCTTATCACTCGCAGTGTGACTCCCGGATCTACATAACATGGCATTCGGAGTTTATCAGGATTCGGTAACCCGATAAGGGCCCCTAGTCCAAACAGTCGCTCTACCTCCATGATGCACTATCCGAGGCTAGCCCTAAAGCTATTTCGGAGAGAACCAGCTATCTCCAAGTTCGATTGGAATTTCTCCGCTACCCACACCTCATCCCAGCACTTTTCAACGTACTTGGGTTCGGGCCTCCAATGCGTTTCACCGCATCTTCACCCTGGACATGGGTAGGTCACTTGGTTTCGGGTCGACGACGGCATACTCTACGCCCTATTCAGACTCGCTTTCGCTGCGGCTCCACCTCTTCGGTTTAACCTTGCATGACATCGTCACTCGCCGGTCCATTCTACAAAAGGTACGCCATCACCCGTTAACGGGCTCTGACTACTTGTAAGCACACGGTTTCAGGTGCTGTTTCACTCCCCTTCCGGGGTTCTTTTCACCTTTCCCTCACGGTACTGGTTCACTATCGGTCACTA
This sequence comes from Alkalibacterium sp. m-11, assembly GCF_054658155.1. Lineage (NCBI taxonomy): Bacteria > Bacillati > Bacillota > Bacilli > Lactobacillales > Carnobacteriaceae > Alkalibacterium > Alkalibacterium sp. m-11. Next base: position 163 of record NZ_BAAGIR010000204.1, on the reverse strand, counting down.
GGGAGTATTTAGGCTTGGGAGATGGTCCTCCCGGATTCCGACGGAATTTCTCGTGTTCCGCCGTACTCAGGATCCCAGCTAGGCAAGGTTCGATGTCGCATACGGGGCTGTCACCCTGTCTCGCACAGCTTTCCAGCTGCTTCTGCTATCGTCTCTTGTCCAT
>NZ_BAAGIR010000203.1:0-2633 GCF_054658155.1 Alkalibacterium sp. m-11 | reverse complement strand
CGGAACTCTTCAAGCCATTTTTAAAAGAAAATCAGCTGAATCAAATATCAAAAGCGGCATAATAATCGGTACCAAGTCAATGACACCAAGGGTCAAAGGCTATTTTTTAACTGCAAAACTTGAGTTATTACAGATTAAGACAAGTCGACAATTTTTTTAAAAAATCAGGACTTAAAAAACCAATTCTTACTAAGAATATGGTAGAAGAATATGTAAGTAAAAGAGACAATGAATCTACTAAAACACAACATCAAAGAATGAGTACCATTCGTCAATTTGCTCTGTTCATGAATATGTTAGGCTTTAATTTTTACGTTTTCCCTAAAAATGAGTTTGTAAAACAAAGAGATAATTTTATCCCGTATATTTTTACTCATGATGAAATTACACGAATCTGGTCGATAGTTGATCAGTTGAAATTCTCAGGGAACAGTAAATATGCTCACCTCATTTATCCAATGCTCTTACGAATGTTATATGGGTGCGGATTACGAATTAATGAAGCACTGACTCTGCAGAAAACAGATATTAATCTAAAAGATGGTGTGATTACAGTAAGTAAAGGAAAAAATAACATCACTCGTTTTGTTCCTATGACGGAAACCCTAAGGATTTATGGTCAACACTATGTTAAAAACATGGCATTTGATATGAGTACGGAAGGATATTTTTATCCTGCTCCAGACGGGCGAAAATATAATAGTGGCTCAATTTTGAGTGGCTTCAGAAGAATATTACGTGACGCTGAAATAATAACTGATGAATCAGTAAAACCTCGGATACATGATTTACGTCATACCTTTGCAGTACACTCTTTAGAAAAAATGATTAATGAAGGACAAGATATTTATTCTTTTCTTCCTATCCTTCAGACCTATATGGGACACCGAGATGTTGAAAGTACAGAACAGTATCTGCGAATGACGAGCGATACCTACGGTAATATTATTAATTCAACTGAAGAAATGTATCAGGATGTTTTTCCGGAGGTGCAAGAAAATGAACGATTATAATTTCGGGAAATATTTGTCGATATACTTTCTTCGATACATTCCTTCAAAAATGGACTATAGCGAAAATACAGTTAAAGCATATCGCGATACATTCACTATCTTTTTAAGATATTGTACGGAAGTTCTTAATTTAAAACCGGAAAAATTGACACTAAAAGAAATAAACAAAGATTTGATTGAGACTTTTTTGAATTGGCTAATAGATGAGAAGAGATATTCCGTCAGAACAAGGAACCAAAGACTTGCAGCTTTTCATTCCTATTTTCGTTTTCTTCAAACTGAAGTGCCAGAATATTTGGACGTTTGTAATTCTGTCTTTTCAATAAAGGCAAAGAAAGTGTCGAATATAGAACAGATGACTTACTTGTCAATTGATGCAATACGAAAACTGTTGGATGCTCCAAACCGAAAAACAATAAGAGGAAAAAGAGATTTAGCTATTCTCACACTTTTATACGATACTGGCGCAAGAGTTCAGGAAATTATTGATTTAAAGGCTTCCGATTTGAGACTGTCTTCTCCAGCGACTGTCACACTGATAGGAAAAGGACAAAAAGTTCGCGTGATACCAATTACAGCTCAGACTGTAGCTATTATGGAATCATATTTAGATAGCTACCAGCTAAGTAATGAAAAGAGTGTTACAACTCCCATTTTTTTCAACAAACAGCACAAAAAACTTAGTCGTGCCGGTATAACTTATATTTTAAAGAAACATTATGAAGCAGCTCGTAAAGATAACCCTGATCTATTTCCATCAAAAATTTCGCCACATGCCTTAAGGCATAGTAAAGCGATGCACTTACTGGAAGCCAATGTAAATTTAATTTATATTCGAGATTTTTTAGGACATGCATCTATTTCTACAACTGAAGTATATGCAAAAGCCAACCCTGAGATTAAACGGAAAGCAATTGAAACAGCGAGCAAGAATATTCTTCCTGAAGAAGTATTAAGCGAAGATAAAAAAGAAAGTTTGTTAAATTGGCTGAAAGAATTTATTTAGATTAAAAAGTATAAATAAGTAGATTTAATTATGTAAAGATAATTCCTTGGTTAAGCGGTGAAACTAATATTTCATCGCTTAACTTAACATAATTAATTACTTCTCATAAGATGAATGGCTACTAGATGATTTATCAGAAGATGACCTGAAATTTCTCTTCGAAATCATTGAACGTCGCTACGACTCCGGCTCCACCATCTATTGTACACAATTTAGAAAGTCAGATTGGCATAAAAGATTAGGAGGCGGTGTTCATGCGGACGCCATTATGGATAGAATCGTGCATAATGCCGTATGGTTTGATACAGGTCAATTAAATATGCGAGAACAGTTAGCTAAAGCAAGTACCAACTAAATTCTGTCACACAAGCCACGCTTTCACCGAGCGTGGCTATTTAGTGGACTCTAAGAACGAACAAGTGGACTCGGAATGGATATTGAAGGACTCATTCTAGCGTATAGGTGGGTCTAAAACAGCGTAATAATCAGCACCTCCATAAGCTAAAAGATGACTTGTTAAATCCTTATTTTGAAGACTCTATTCGCCGTAAAGTCACAAAGGAAGCAATGGTCATTTTCCGCAAATGTAGGTACTCTGTAGACCCTCGCTATAT
>NZ_BAAGIR010000202.1:0-2668 GCF_054658155.1 Alkalibacterium sp. m-11 | reverse complement strand
TTGTTTTCGATCTAATCGAGAAGAATATAAAGTGGCATGATAGACAGTTAATACTTAAAAATGTCTAAAAAAGCAGTGAGTTTAATAGAAATAGTTATCCACATTTAGAGGTATGAATAATTCAGGTGAAATCATATATTATAAGAATTGAACTTGAAGAATCAAATCCATTAATTTGGAGAAGAGTCATCATGCCTGCCGGTGCTACATATAAAAGACTTCATGATGTCATTCAGAACGTGACCAATTTCCAGAGTGGTTATCCAGGAGGCGGTTATCATCTCTATGAGTTTGATCTTCCTAAAGAGAATAGAATCGTCACTGATAATGAGGAAGCGTATATGGAGCATCAGCACTACATAAAGAATAAACAGTATTATGAAGATCGGCTGAAATCAATGCCCGCCAATATGCTTCAGTTTGAGCAGAACCACCAGGAACGGTTAATGGTTGAGGTCCGCAAGCCTACTGGACTGAAGATAGACGATTATATTGAGAAGTATAAGGAGATCCGATACAACTATGACTTTGGTGATGATTGGTGGTTCACTATTAAACTTGAAGAGATCGCCCATGATTATTACTTTGGTTACCCAACTCTACTTGATGGAGATGAGACAGCACCGCCAGAAGATGTGGGTGGGATCCATGGGTTTTATGAGTTTTTGCAAGCTTACCGCAATCCAAAGCATCCAGAGCACGGTGACATGAAGGCTTGGGTTGAGGATTGGAATTTCAAGGAGTACGATCCTGATTGGATTAATGACAGACTTAAGGGGATTGATTACAAGAAGACCGAGTGGGGCAAGATTAATCACGAGAATTACAAAGTGATTGAGGATAAGTATAGAAAGTGAAATGAAAGGGGATAGCCAATTGAAGTATTCAGAAATAGAAGTAAAGAAAATGTTGAAAACTGGCGACTTGAGTCTCGAAGAACAGATCAAGTTTAACATCTTGAACTTCATCAGGACAATCCATCTTAATGAACTGGACTTCATTGAATCATCCTTTGGGACAGAGTTTTTTGGTGAGTTGCCCATGACATTTAAGAAAAACCCAGGCCAAGTGATGGGGCTGATCACTGCCACTATCAATGGAGAAGTGCAGAAGTACGTCTTTAACGATAAAGGGTATGAGCCTTTAGAGGATCTGATCAAATTAAGTAGATAATAGAGAAAACCCGTCAAGCATTATTAGCCTGGCGGGACTTTGTTATTTTTGGAAGACCATGATTGGTAGATTAGGAAGCCCGCTGTCAAGGGCAATATAAAATTGTAGAATTATGACAGAATAAAATTGTAGAATTATGACAGAATAAAAATGTAGGTTTTTGACAGTCTATTCTTGAAGTCCTTTATATTTTCCCCTTCATACGATAAGATTTTCCTGTAATCTTAAAGACTTTGACATGATGAACCAAGCGATCAAGAATGGCGGCGGCTATTTCAGAATTCTGAAATAGCTCTCCCCATCGAGACAAGATAATGTTCGTTGTAATCAGTGTAGATTTCTGTTCGTAGCAACAAGAGTCTCTCTCTTTTAATCCTGGTTTAATCAACGTGTGATAGTATAATGAATATATAAAACTGATTATGGAGGGAGAACAGATGCGCTTACTATTAGTTGAAGATGAACCTGAGTTGAATGAGATTATCGCCAAACGATTGAAAAAAGAACATTACGGTGTGGATCAGTGTTTTGATGGAGAAGAAGCATGGGATTATATCGAATTCAACGACTATGATGCCATTATCTTGGATATCATGCTGCCTAAGATAGACGGCATCGAATTAATGAAGCGAATTCGGGCACAAAAGAAAGACACGCCTGTTATTATGCTGACAGCGAAAGACACTACGGAAGACCGCGTTGCCGGGTTAGATTCTGGAGCGGATGATTACTTAATCAAACCTTTTGCCTTTGATGAATTGCTGGCTCGAATTCGTGTCCTTTTAAGAAGAAAAACGGGTCATACCAGCAATACGATTACGCTAGCTGATTTGATTTTGGATACAGATAAAAAGACCGTTCGAAGAGGTGAGAAGGATATTATCCTGTCGAGCAAAGAATATTCTATTCTGGAGTACATGATGCGCAACCAAGGCATTGTTCTTTCCCGTGATAAGATTGAGCAGCATATTTGGAATTATGATTATGTTGGTGGATCGAATATCGTAGATGTCTACATTCGTTATCTAAGGGTTAAAATTGATAAAGACTCTTCTCCCAAGCTGATTCATACAGTCAGGAGCATGGGGTATGTGATGAGGGAAGAACATGACTAAATTATCGATAAAAGCAAAGGTCACTCTCTGGTATGCCCTATTAATGGTGGTCGTTATCGGCTTCGTGTTGGCAATCATTTTCTATGTCGGCAATACAGTGCTGACTTCTTCTATAGATGTAGAAAAGCATTCTATACCGATAAAAAAGAGGCGAAAAAAGGCAATGTGATCCAGCAGACGTGAATACACTGCTGGATCACATTGCCTTTTTTTCTTGTCAAATGTCTCCAGCAAAGGTAAAATAAGGAAACGTATACAAATCTGACAGAAAGAAAGAGAGAAAAGGCGACAGCATTGGAGTTCACGCTCCCCTGTCTTCTTTTCTCTCTCACCAATACATAATGAATTATACCTTACTCTCCCCAAATAATAAAGACTTT
>NZ_BAAGIR010000201.1:0-2747 GCF_054658155.1 Alkalibacterium sp. m-11 | reverse complement strand
TCTGATATAATTTGATTCATAAGAAGACCTCTTTCTCTAGCGTTGTCGTTATCTCTAGATTAAGGGTCTTCTTTCTTTTTGTCTAGGTCGAATTTCCCCTCTTCCGACATTAATTTTACACATAGGAATATGGAATTTTTGACATTCAATAACACATGACAATCTGGCCAGGCCAGATTTTACATCATTGAAACACTCTCAGTATAGTTCAGCGCCCAACGAGTCTTCTGAACTCTATTCTAGTGCTCTCAGAATGTAGTTCGGGCCATCCTGATCGTGCTAAACTCAATCGGCCAGCCGTCCGATGTAGTTCAGACTACTTTCTTCCGCACGAACTAGACTCTACCTGCATCATAATGAAGTTCATACACAAAATCCGTGCTGAACTTCACTAGCTACTGTTGATCAAACCTAAAAGCTTAAACTGACAATCTGGCCAGGCCAGATTTTACATCATTGAAACACTCTCAGTATAGTTCAGCGCCCAACGAGTCTTCTGAACTCTATTCTAGTGCTCTCAGAATGTAGTTCAGGCCAACATACTCGTGCTAAACTCAATCGGCCAGCCGTCCGGTGTAGTTCAGACCACTTTCTTCTGCACGAACTAGACTTTATCTGCATCATAATGAAGTTCATACACAAAATCCGTGCTGAACTTCACTAGCTACTGTTGATCAAACCTAAAAGCTTAAACTGACAATCTGGCCAGGCCAGATTTTACTTCATTGAAACACTCCCAGTATAGTTCAGCGCACAACGAGTCTTCTGAACTCCATTTTTGTGCTCTCAGAATGTAGTTCAGGCCATCCTGATCGTGTTAAACTCAATCGGCCAGCCATCCGGTGTAGTTCAGACTACTTTCTTCCGCACGAACTAGACTCTACCTGCATCATAATGAAGTTCATACACAAAATCCGTGCTGAACTTCACTAGCTACTGTTGATCAAACCTAAAAGCTTAAACTGACAATCTGGCCAGGCCAGATTTTACATCATTGAAACACTCCCAGTATAGTTCAGCGCCCAACGAGCTTTCTGTACTCCATTTTTGTGCTCTCAGAATGTAGTTCGGGCCATCCTGATCGTGCTAAACTCAACCGGCCAGCCGTCCGATGTAGTTCAGACCACTTTCTTCCGCACGAACTAGACTCTACCTGCATCATAATGAAGTTCATTACACCAAAAGATACAGAAATCAAGCCACGCCCAAAACAGACAAAAACTCCCAGCTGATTCCGATAATTCCAGCTGGGAGTTAATTACTTTTCTATTCTACTAGGCCAACATCACTCGGAAGGCGGTTGATGACAGTGTCCAGATGGAAATTGCCATCTCCCAGTTCTTCTTCAAATTCTTCCAGTACATCAATGTCGTTGAAGTGCCACCACTCTGAAGCGATCGGTATCAGATCAGCTTCAAACATGTAGGCTTCCAGTCGTATAGCCTCTTCGTTGACATGATTCATATACGGAATGTCCTGCCAGCCGACCCGGTCTCTGGCAGCAATTGGTCGCTCCAGCTTAGCTGATGCCGTACTTAATTCAAATATTGGAGAATACATTTCGTATATGGCATATTCGGTCACTTGCGGAACAATATAATGATCAATGATCCGTTCCTCTAGCGACTCCACTCGAGCCAGGGTCAGATCTACTGCCAGACCTCTTTGGTGATTGGATACCCCTTCGTTGATGAACCAGTTCATTGTCCATGGCGCTTCAGTTAGACCGTGCATGACTTCCTCGTTCTGCTCAGCCAGTTCCGATAATTGTTCGTTGACCAGAACTTGGGCTGTGCTTGGTCTGAATGCTTCCATGATGACAAGCGTTTCGTTATTTTCTAAAGCAGCCTGCTGAGCCTCAGCAATTTTATGAGCTGTACTGTAGATAATCGGCATGATGAACTCTTCCCTATCCAGGCGCTCATTCATTCCATACCCCTCATATAGTACTTCTCCTGTAATTCCGGGTATATCGGTGTATGAAGAACGGAAAATCGACCCGTAGGTATTCGGATTATCGTAGATGGCTGAAGGAAGCACATCCGGCAAGTTAATGAACGCCAGCTGATTAGACAGCCAGCCTTCCTGATCTTCAGTTTGTACGTGCCACCAGTTACCTTGCTCCTCAATAATATAAAACGGCGTGCCCGCAGGTAAAATTGTCAAGGATTCGGCATCTTCTGAGGCCGTTTCGCGCAAGTGGGTATTTACTGAAGTGAACCCACCCGCTCCTGTCACAGGAAGGTCAAACATGCTTTCCTCATAACGCGTGACAACCTGTTCTTCGGGTTCTTCCCCTGCCGGTTCTTCTTGGTCTGTATCTTCCGGTTCTTCATCAGTATCCGGTTCAGCCGGCTGTTCCTGTTCCTGCTCTGCCCCTTCATCCGGATCGGGGAATCCAGGTGAGGTTCTGTTCCAGAGGACAGCGATCACGCTTACCAGAATTATGAGCCCTACCAGCAGTGAGACTACAAGTGGTTTGTTTCTATTCATAAAGATAACTCCTTTGTATGTAAAGCGTAACGGTTACGTTTTTTTAGCATACCCTAAGTTTATTTTGTAGTCAATCGTATAATGTAAAACTAGACAATTATGTCACGCATTTGATTCTAGATACTTTTTACTCAAGTTTCGCACCCTAATAAATGCTTCACAATCCTATCGGATTAACCCTCACCAAAGAAATTACGCAGCAATTTGTTCTTGGTTTGACTGATTTCCAATCAAAATTTCTTTGAATGCCGCCG